>JAVBSH010000121.1:0-20633 GCA_031547085.1 Bacteroidales bacterium | reverse complement strand
GGAAACGGGTTCATACTTGTTGCCCGAACGTGCCGAATCGCGCGGAACCATCCGATATGCGGGAATGGCAACCGTGTTGTATCACTTGATCAGGGAAAATGCGGTTTTGTCGATTGACGAAATCGAATCGAGCCTGCATTTCGATTTACTGGCCTATTTCATCAAATTATTTTTGGCCAATGGTGATAAACAATCGCAATTGTTGTTTACAACGCATGATATTAACCTTTTGAACGAAGATTTTATTCGCCGTGATGCCGTTTGGTTCACTGAAAAAAATACGGCGGGAGAAACTGTTCTGGAACGGCTTTCGGGCATGGGGTTGCATAAAAACCTGTCCCCGTACAATGCCTATCGTCAGGGAAAGCTTGGAGCAAAACCGTTTATCGGCAAAATGTTTATCGACTAATGGTTAATGCAATGAATAGAACAAGGATCAGTGTTGCCATTATTGGCGAAGGCGAAACGGAATGGTTTTATTTCGACTCGTTGCGGCGAAGCAAAAGATATTCGTTTTCCATCGAACCCGACTTGCCCCAACATGCCGATTTCCTGTACGGTAGTGTCCGACAAATGACAGGCACAATCACCCGGCAGTTGACCTGCTCCATGGAGCTTGACGCTGTAGGCAAAAATCTTATTAAAGCCTTCTTCTCCAATACGTTTTCGAAAATGAACAAAATCACCCGGATCAAACGGAAAGCGATGTTCAAAACAACGCATCCCGCAAAAATACTGCATGTAGGGATTTCCTACCCATGCTTTGGCCAGGGTCTCATCCCCAAGATTTTTCAGGTGCTTCAAAAGCGAGCAACCAACCATCAGGCGGATCGGAACGCTTTTTTGACCAACATCCGGATACAGCCCGCAAAACTCTTTCTCAAAGTACGACCAGCCTATCGCCTGGGTTAAATGGACTAACTCATGGTTCATATCAATGATACCCACCAACATGGAACGAAAAAGTTCGCGTTGGTTCTGATCGGGAAGCTTGCCTAACATTTTGATGAAATTTACCGGATTGGAATGCGTAAAGATACAAAAACCGGTAGATAATTACTCAATTTTTAAAACTTAATTTATTAACAATTAAATGTTTAAATGATAATTAAGGGGCAACTAAATAATAAAGGAACTGTTATTGAGATTTGTCCTCGGGCATCATTTTTACCCTTTTTTCTTAAATGAACATATGAATCGTTTACCTAAGAGATGCCTCTATGTGCAATTTTGTATCTCGTTTGCACATGGAGGCATGACGACTCATTCTTATTAAAGGAGAGGGGGGAGAAAGAAAGGTTGGGCAGTATGCAAAACTTGTCTGAATGACCTGTCCGTCAGGTCGGCGGGTATAGCGAACAGGTGGAGACACCTTTTTCATCATAATTCTTAAGTAAATAGCATTGAATCTGTTATTTAAACTGCTGTTTCATATATTGCAATGCAGGTTCGATTTGTTTCCCAAAATCGTTCCACTTACACTCAATTGACAGACATCCGTCATAATTGATCGTTTTCAAAGCCCTGAAATACGGTGTAAAATCATCACCGGCCGTTCCGGGTGCAGTTCGCGTTTCTTTTTCAGCAATATGGCAATGGCGTATATATGAGCCATATTTGATAATCTCGTCCGCCGGTTCGTTTTCACGCATCATGTGGTAGATGTCGCACAACAATCGCACATTCGGATGATTGACAGCTTTTACGATTTCCACCCCTTCCTCCAGTGAATTAATCAGGTTTGTTTCGCCCGTATTGAGAGGTTCTATCACAATCATAACTTCCTGCCGCTGTGCCATCGGGCCTAATTTCCTGCAAAGATCGACAAACTGTTGTGTTGCCTGTTGTTTGTCAAATCCATCAGGCACTTTACGCGCCCTGCCACTACCAAAAACAATGCGTTGAATACCGGCCATCTTTGCCCTGCGAAGGGCTGTTTCGGCCCATTTCAAAATTTCATCATGTTTCGTCTCCGGCCCTGTGATGGTTAATTCGCCCGGAATGAAATTGATACATGAGATAATTTTTGCATCCAATTGTTTCATTTTATCCAGGTTTGCCTGGAAAGCAGAATCGTTTTTTCCAGGAACCAAAAAATCGCCCACGGTTACTTCCACATAATTGTATCCTGCGGCAATAAGAGCCGGATAATCTGTCAATTTGGCACAAATGGCAAAGGAAGGCTGGTACGCAGGCCTGTCACAAGCAAATGACATGCAGGCGAATAACAAAAAACTATATTTGACAATATTTTTCATAGCCGATGAATTTTAATGAACAAAAATAGCGAATATTTGATCGTTCGGATAAATAATTCCGGATTATTTCCGGGCTTTGCAAAATTGTTTGGCATTACCGGACAATGAGACAGGTTAGGTTGAAACATCCTAAATATTTGTACCTTTGCGGCAAAAGAATAAGTGTTGGGAAAATCAATATATATATCGTGGATGTTATGGTTACTGGTAAATTTGTTTGCCAACGGCCAACCCAATTACCAGGACGCGATATTTCAAGGCCTTTCTTTCCAGATGCAGGCCGACTCCATGCAACGGATGGTAGAAGCTCAAACGCAGACTCTGGCCACTGCTCCCGAATCGCAAAAAAGCGGCATAAAAATTGTCATACGTGACTGTAATGCACAAGCTATTGCGTTGCAGAAGAAGGCCGACGAATGTTTTTTTCAAGCAAGTAAATATGAAGGCGTCCCTGCAAATGCAACGGCGGAGGTTCAATCGGTCGTAGATTCCGAGGTTGTTGTTCAGACAGAGCCGGAAATTGCACCTGTTGCAAAAAATGCCCCGGAGAAACCGGATGACAAGAAGTCGCCGGCAGATGATTTTGCTATTTTAGCAAAGTCGCCTTATTCGACAAGCAAACCTATACCTATCGACCAGGCATTGCCCGGCGGTGTGGCATACAAAATCCAGCTTGGGGCGTTTAGCAAGCCTCTGGCGGCAAATGCGTTCAAAGGGCTGACCCCAGTGTCGGGCGAACGGTTGTCCAATGGTGTCACCAAATATTATGTGGGTTTATTCCGGAAATTTGCCGATGCCGACGATGCCTTGCGCAAAGTACACGAATATGGTTATAAGGATGCTTACATTGTAGCGTTTTATAACCAGAAAGTCGTTAATCCCGAACGTGCTAAGCAGCTAGAAAGTCAATAAAATTGTAAATGATGTTCAAAATTTTTCTTATCGTAGTCATCTTGATCGCCATTGCTTTTGTGGGCTTGGGTATCGGTATCCTCATCAAGGGGAAATTTCCGGATACCCACGTAGGACACAATCCCAACATGAAGAAGCTAGGTATCACCTGTGCCAAGAATGACCGTGCGTATTGCCAGGGTCGTTCACAGTCGGATGAATGCAAGGGTTGTAACTGCGCAGGGTAATTTTCGTCCCTGAAAACAACCAGTTCGTCAAAAAACAAAGAAAGTGCAATTTTGTCCAAGAGCACAGTAATTACACTTGTTCCAGATATTTATACCGCTTGTATTTATCCACATATCCCGCGAAATTATCCACACCGCGTATCTGTTTGTGGTTGAAAAGACGTATCTTTGCGACCATGAAAAATTATCACTTATTTTTCATGAGATGCCTGTTTGTCCAGCTGTGCGTGCTTTTGATGGCTTCTTCCGGCTTGGCTTCCGGACAGGTAAAAGATTCATTGTCTTTGACAAAATCCTCCGTGACGGTCGGTTTCAAGGATAGCGTATCGCATGTTCCTTCGAACGATTCATTAAAACTGAATCCTGAAACGGTTCAAAAGCCGGTTGTGAAAACTGTTCCCACGCCACAAGAAAAGCCGATCGTGAATCTTCCGGATACCTTAATCTCCCAAATACCTTCCGATAGTATCAAAGCGGCAAAAGATTCGTTATACCGCCGTGTTGTTATTGGGCTGTCCGATCCGCTGGATACTCTTACCAATCGACTTTTCGCCTACCAGATATTGGATGCGAGCTCATATGCCCGGCTGCAAGTGAATATTGATACGGCTTTGAATCGTTTCCAGATCAATAACCCTGCGATGAAGAAAAATTTTGCGGGCGCCTATTTGGGAAATACTGGTTTGTCATATTACCCAATCGGATTCGAAGCACGAACGCGGCCATCCGACTTCCTGTTCATGGATAATGTGTCGGATTACCTGCACGACCCGGAAGCAACCACATATTACCAGACGCAATCGCCTTATACCCTTATCGATTATTCGTCGGCGGGACAGAAGGCGCAAAACGAATCTATCCTCAAACTGGTTCATAGCCAGAATGTGAATAAGAATTGGAATGTAGGTTTATATTACGATATTTTTTCGTCGGTAGGCCAGTTTGTCAACCAAAACGCATCCGACAACGGGTTCTCTTTGTTTTCGGCATACCGTGGCAGCCAGTATTCCATGTATGCCAATTTCAACTGGAACAATATCCGGATGAAAGAAAACGGCGGATTGTCTAATTTATCCAGTTTTGCAACAACTGACGAAGCGGCGAGTAACGGTGTCCGTTCAGGGGTGGGAAAAACCATCATGCGCGACCGTAGCTTTTATTTAGTGCAATCTTATTCGCCCCGGCAGTTGAGCTTCGGCAAGAAGAAAGAACAAGAAGGTCTGGACACAGTGGGTGTATCTCGTTTCACGTTCATGCATACGCTTAAATATGAGTGGGTGAAACGGGAATTTTCCGATACGGCCTCTTATGCATACAGGGGAAAACATCAAGCATATTTTGGAGTTAAAGAAACGCACGACTCTCTCTACTTCAGGCGTCTATTCAATCATTTCGAATTGATGTTCAAAGAACAAACACGCAACAAGTTTACTGCGGGATTCAGTGTAGGCCTCCTCAGCGAGCTGGACCGTTACAATAATAATATTGTTCCCGACACAACGAGAAGCACCATTGAACCTCACCGGCCGGAAAATACCGGGTGGGGTGGCGATTTGCCAGTGATATCGGGTCAGGACCTCACTGTTTATTATCGTAGTACCAAAAAGCATGCAAATACAGCTGTTACGGGTCGTTTTTTCAATCACACAGGTCGTTACCTGAACTGGGATTTCAACGGACGGTTCTATTTCACAGGTTACAAGTTGGGCGATCTAAACATCAACGGTACCGTACAGATGCATTACTATACATCGAAAGGCCGGAACAGTTTGCTTCTGGGTGGTAGTATCGAGAATGCACGGCCAAGCTATTTCCTGAATAATTATGCATCCAATTGGCTGGCGTGGGACAATGATTTCAATTCGTCGCAGGAAATACGCCTGCGCGGTGAGTTTGTGAGCCCGCACCTGAAACTCAAGTTAGGTGCTTATGTGTCGCAATTGAACAATTACGTATATTTTAACAAGGATGCGGTTCCTGAACAGACATCAGAGCCATTGGTAACCGGGACTGCATACATCGAAAAAGATATTAAATGGTGGAAACTGGGTTTTATGTTCCGCCTTTACGGTCAATATTCCTCGCATGAAAAAATCATCCCGTTGCCTGCGTTTGCAGGATACCAGTCCACTTATTTCGAAACATGGCTGGTGCGGAACGTGTTGACCATGCGCCTGGGGTGGGATCTTACATATAATACCAAATATTACGCATATGCGTACATGCCTTCATCGGGAATGTTTTATTTGCAGGAAGAACAGAAAATCGGCAATTACCCGTTTTTCGATGCTTTCCTGAGCCTGCAAATTAAACGGGCACGCATATTCGTGAAAACAGAAGGCCTTTATTCTTTGTTTAACAATTATCTGGGCAAAGATTATTTTATGGTGTACCGTTATCCCCTGACAGAGTTCAGGATGAAATTCGGCGTTTCGTGGGCATTTTACGATTAGCCCTTACACCTTAGTATTCACTCAATAAATAAATCATGATTTGTGAAAATCAAAAAAGTAAGAAAGTTAAAATCGTTAAAAGTAGTTTAGTTATCGCATTGTTTTGGTTTTGCTCGTGCGGGCATCAACCGATAATGCAGGAAGTAGTAGACTTATCCCAGATCAGGGAAAAAGAGAGCTTGGTTGTAGCAACCAATTACAATTCGGCCGATTATTTTGTCTACAAAGGCGAGCCTATGGGATTTCAATACGAGATGCTCGCCGAATTGAGCAGACACCTTGGGATTAAGGTGGAAATCATGGTCGGTAAAAGTTATACCGAAAACTTGCAGTTTCTCGCACAAGGCCAATGCGATATGATTGCTTCGGGGTTAATGTTACCCGAAGACAGTTTGATGGCCTCCAATATCGATACCCTTTACATGGCGCGGCAGATATTGGTACAACGTAAGCCCGCGAAATGGAGGAAAATGACCTCCAAGGAGCTCGACGAAAAGATGGTACGCAATCCCGAAGACCTGAATGGCAAGATGGTGTACACATCGGGATGGTCGTCGCTGACAGACGAAGAGGATTTTGTCGCCGACAGGCATATCCGTTTTGTGAAGTTGAGAGGTATCAATTCCGAAGACCTCGTCGAACTGGTAGCCGAAGGAGAACTGGATTATGCAATATGTAGTTGGTCGGTGGCGCGTTTGATCGCCGACAGCTACGATAATATTGATGTTCAAACCGAATTGGGTCAGTTGCCTGTGGGTTGGCTGATACGTCCCACATCAGTGGAATTACGCCAAGCGGTCGGAGAATGGCTTGAAAAGTTCAAAAGAACGACAAAATATGCGGTGTTGTACCAGAAGTATCATAACAGCAAGACAATCCGGAACAATGCCCAAAACAAGCTTTTTGCCAACCGCACGGGGGTCATCTCCGAATATGATAACCTGTTTAAAAAGTATAGCAAGGAAATCGGTTGGGACTGGCGTCTGTTGGCTTCATTGGTTTGCCAGGAGTCGAGATTCATCCCCACAGTACGTTCGAAAAAAGGTGCTTACGGTTTGATGCAACTGATGCCCGCCACGTTGGAATATTTTGGAGCAGATAGTACCTCATCGCCCGACCGGCATATTGCAGCAGGTATTGCCTATATTAAGTATCTGGATAAATTGATTGCACCAACTGTTTCGGATAAGGAAGAACGCGTCAAGTTTATACTTGCTTCCTACAATATTGGCCCCGGTCATATCTTGGATGCCCAGCGCTTAGCCGAGAAATACGGAAAAGATGCCGCCGTGTGGGATAACAGTGTTGATTCGTGCCTGCTCAGCAAATCCGATCCCAAGTTTTATACCGATCCCGAAGTCCGGCACGGGAAATGCAAGGGAAAAGAGACTTATGCATTCGTGTCGCAGATACTCGAACGGTATGAGCATTATAAAAACATCAACAGGATTCAATAAAAAATGATTTGCCATGACGCAACGTTTTCTATTTTTCCCGTCTATATAGAAAGTGAATCATGGTTTGGTTAAAAGGTTGGGGGTTTGGCAGCAACTGTTGTCAAACCCCTTTCATTTGAACGCTATAAGGAAATACGTTCTCAAATTGTGGATATGCAATTCACCAGGAGCATTAAAGTTGTAAACCGGATATTTTTGTTTCCCGTTGTGGTATTCATGGCCGTTTCCTGCTTGAAGGATGATGGCGGTAGTACAATGAACTCGCGGGATATGCCGGTGAGACAATTCGTTGCATTATTGAAATCTGATCAATACAATCCGAATAAGCTACCACCGATTTACGAGATTTCGGATATTCCCGAACTTCTTAAACATGGTCGCGACGAACAGGTGATCACACATTATCCTCTCTGGGAATATTCATTTTTGTCGACACCCCGGTATACCAACGAAGTGAGTGTCGGTCTTACGATTCTTTGGATCGTAGAATCGACGCGGTTGGATGCCGATTATCCATCGGAGTCGCCTGCTATCGCTTATCGCGAAAGCCTGCGAAAAGTACCTTTAAAAGAAGTCGCATCTTTGTACGAAGACTGGTGGCAGAAGAATAAAAACAAAACTGCTGCCGAATTAAGGGAATTATCACCGTTTGAAGGAACAAATATTACCTGGTATTGAATTTTACAGACTTTATCCGCAGATAAGATCAAATTAATGACGTAATTATCATGTGCTTTATATTGTTTATAATAAGCAAATTAGCAATAAGTGTAAAGTTTATCACTCTGTAATTTTGTCATTGGCACGATTTTGGCAAAAACTTTGTAGTACACATTAAATAAAATAAATCATAATATGTATAATCTACCTTTAATTTGGATTATTTTTGGTGTATTTGCTTTGCTGAGCTGGCTGATATCCCTGCAGTTGAAAAGCAAATTTAAGAAATACTCGGAAATACCAGTTAATTTTGGTCTCACGGGCAAGGACGTGGCAGAGAAGATGCTGGCCGAGAACGGTATTCACGATGTACAAGTGAAATCGGTGGAGGGGGAGTTAACCGACCATTATAATCCGGCACACAAAACCGTCAACTTGAGCCGCGAAGTATTTTATGGAAACAGCGTGGCCGCAGCTGCCGTGGCGGCACACGAATGTGGCCATGCTGTGCAGCATGCCAAGGCTTATGCATGGTTGACCATGCGCTCCGCATTAGTACCGGTGGTTAGTTTTGCTTCCAATTGGGTGCAATGGGTGTTGTTGTTAGGAATCATCCTGATCAACACATTTCCCAGCCTTCTGCTGATAGGTATCATTCTTTTTGCGATGACTACGCTTTTCAGTTTCATCACCCTTCCGGTGGAAATCAATGCCAGCAGCAGGGCATTGGCATGGTTGTCGAATGCAGGCATCACCACCTACGCGACCTATCCGAAAGCGCAGTCGGCACTGAAGTGGGCTGCCTACACATATGTTGTTGCAGCGCTTTCATCATTAGCCACATTGATCTATTATCTGATGATATATATTGGGCGTAGAGATTAGGGATAAAAGATAGTTGCAGAAGATTTGTACAAGGCAAAT
The DNA here is from genome assembly GCA_031547085.1 of Bacteroidales bacterium. Classification (GTDB taxonomy): domain Bacteria; phylum Bacteroidota; class Bacteroidia; order Bacteroidales; family UBA4181; genus JAIRLS01. The sequence continues at coordinate 11,742 of JAVBSH010000121.1, read as the reverse complement.
ACCAACAAAAGTTGTATTTGCCTTGTTTTTTATGTGATGCTTGAGGTCAGTCACACCTGTATATATCTATTTTGGACATTCATCAATGATATATATAAGTTTGTCAAATTTTTCGTCACTTTTATAACATTTTGTCCGGCGGTCTCGTATAATAGCAGAAAAAGGATAATCGGATAATAATAAAGTAATCTGACGAAGTTTAAGTGTATGGGAAAGTTGTATCACTTGAAAAAATTAATTGAGATTGCCCAGGGTGACGAAGGGTTTATCCGGGACATGATCGTTACGTTTGTCGAAAACGTAACAGCGGAGATAGAAAGTATCCAGAGTTTGAAAACTTCGGAAAGTTGGACCACTATTGCTGAAATAGCGCATAAGCTGGCATCTAATTTTGCCTACCTAGGAGCCGATGAGTTACATGCTTTGGCGGTGAACATTGAAAAAAGTGTAGTTGTTGATCGAAATCTTGTTGGAATATCCGATAAAGCCGAAAAAATGTGCGTTGATGGATCGCTGTTAATCAGCGAATTAAAGAAAGATTTTGAATTGTAGAACATTATTTGAAATATCCTTACTATATTTGCCGATTACTTGAGGCCATTTTGCCTCAAGGGTTTACGGGATAAATAAGGTTTTCAAATGAAGTTGCTAATTTGTGATGACGACCCAATGACCTTAAAAGCATTGGAGTTCCAGTTCAAGAAGGACGGTTATGCCATCTTAAAGGCAATCAACGGCAAGGAAGCCCGGCAAATGCTGGACAACAACGGTGATATAGATTTAGTAGTAACTGATTTGTATATGCCAATGATTAATGGGTTGGAATTAGTAACTTACATTCGTAAAACGATGAAGAGCAAGATTCCTATTTTGATCCTTACCCGGGCCAATGTTGAAGACTCGATCCTTCATGCTTTTGAGTTGGGCGCGAATGATTACCTGACCAAGCCCTTTAACCTGGAAGAAATGTCTATCAGGGTTAAACATTTGTTAAAAAAATGATGAAAGCATTGAAAATAATATGTATGTGTATTGCTTGCTGGCTTTTGTTGCCGACAGCCAATGCGCAACAAAAGCCCGATGCGGATTCGCTCTTCCTGAAAGCGCGTGATCTGGCATTCACCGAGCATTGGGCTGAGGCAAGGATAGTTTGCCGTTATCTTCTTTCTATATATCCCGATTATTACGATGCCTCTATCCTGATGGGGCGTACGTATGCATGGGAATCAAAAACCGATTCGGCGCGGATGGTGATCAGCCCCTTGTTGGATGTAGAGCCTGATAACTACGATGTCTTAACTTTGCTAACCGATAACGAAATATGGGGAAAGCAATATGACAACGCTCTGGGAGTAATAGAAAAAGCGTTGGTGTATTATCCGTCGGACGAAGAATTTCTCTTCAAAAAAGCCAATGTATATTATCTCAAGGGAAATAAAACCGAAGCCATTAAGGTATTACACCAGTTGCTAACCGCCAATTCCGAACATATCAAAGGCAACGAGCTGCTAAACACAATATTGCCTCCCCGCATGTTTGTCGACGAATTATATGACAAGGCTGAAGAGGAAGCCAAGGCAGGCAACTGGAAACAGGCCCGCCAGTATTGCAAAGAGGTGTTGGCCGAAAATCCGGATTATTTCGAAGCTTCGTTGCTGATTGCACAGACCCTTGCATGGGAAAACAAGTTCGATTCGGCCCGTATTGCTGCCAACCAGTTACACCAAACGCATCCTAACAATTATGATGTGCTGGATCTGTTGGTAAACATCGAGATATGGAACCGCAAATACAAGGATGCCATGACCCAAGTGGAAAAGGCATTGACCATGTATCCGAAGAACGAAAATTTCCTGTACAAGAAGGCCTGGATACAATACCTGTCGAAGGATTACAAAGGGTCACTGCAAACGCTTAACAGCCTTTTCGAGGTCAATCCTGATCACGAGGAAGGTAACATCCTGTATAAAAACATCATGGAGAATCACCGGTACAGGGACTATGTTTTTCTTGAAGAATATTTCGAATATTTCAAGGAACCATACCTGAGCCGCAAGCTGATTACTTCCACGGGGTTATCGAAATGGACAAGATATGGAACTTATTTTGCCCGGCTCAACATGGGCGAAGAATTGCCTTACGAATCACTGGCGTTCCAATACGAAGCCGAAGCATACCAGCAATTGTTCCCTACCAATTACCTGTTCCTCGATTATGCTTTCTCGAAAAATGATTTTTTCCCGAACCACAGGGGCGCGTTTGAGTTTTTCCAACGGCTGCCTAAAGGCTTCGAAGCATCGTTGGGAGTGAGGTTTCTCTACTGGTCAGACTTCACATGGATATATACCGGATCGATTTCGTGGTTGCACAACAAAAATTATCTGGCCTTTAGGCCTTTTTTTAGTTATAACAACTCGCGTTGGATCGACTCGTACAATTTGACATACCGTCGCTATTTCAGTGAGAAAGAGGATTATGCTTATGCTATGGTCGGTTTTGGTTCCTACAGCGACGATTTTGTGCAGCTAAATCCCAATCCTGGTAATTCGTATATGGCCCAGGTGGGATTACTCAAGTTTATCACAGTCCGCTGGTTCTTCCTGGCATCGCTCGGGTACGCTTACGACGATGGTTTCAGGAACCGTTACCAGGCATCGGCGGGTGTGAGGTATTATTTCAACATGTTCAAATAACGCGACGATTGCCATGATGATTAAATATATGCGACGATTGTGCTTGATTTTTTTGCTGTTGTTATGCCTGCTGAATATCCGGGCAAGCCAACAACAGGATAATGTATCGCATCCCCCGTCGACTTCGGTCCTCGACAACCAGGAAGAAGGAAAGCCTACTTCATTGTTTTGGTACTTAGATATGAGCAACAACCAAACCAGCATACTGGTACGGTCTTTGATGATTGTGATCATTTCATCCATTGTCGGGTTGATTATCCTGCTGATCTGGATATTGATCAACCGCAATAAGATGCAGGCGCGACAGGCGGAGACAGACTACCTGATGGAGCAATTCCAAACATTGCTGATCGACTACCTGTTTTCGGAACACAACGAAGATGAGTTTAAAAAGATACAGCGGATTGCCAATTCCGACTTTAACCGGAAGATACTGATCAATCAGATGATTGACCTGAGCATCAACTTGTCAGGCGAAGCAAAAGATAAATTGAGGGATTTGTATTTACGTATGAAGCTTGACCAGGATTCTATCAATAAGGTATATAGTCCCAAATGGCATATACAGGTCAAAGGATTCAAGGAATTAGCCTTTATGGATATTACCGAGGCTAATGACAAATTGCGCCAAGCATTGAAAAGCAAGAATAACGTGCTCCGTATGGAAGCCCAACTGGCACTGGTGCGACTGAACAAGGAGGATCCATTCGGATTTCTCGACCATCTGATACATCCGTTCACTTTATGGGAACAGCTCAATGTACACGAGCTGATCACTTTCCATAATTTGCCTATCCCGGACTTTTCGCGGTGGACCAATTCACCGAACAAGTCGGTGGCTATCTTCGCCCTGAGGATGATACAGGTATTCAAGCAGCAAAATGCATCGCAGGCGGTTATCGAAAGCTTGAAACATCCCGATAAGGATATCCGCCATATGACCATTAACGTATGTGGTGAAATACAATTGCGCGAAACATTGCCACACCTCAAACATATGTATAAGAATGAAGAGTACCCCAATTGCCTGGCTATTGTTCAGGCAATGGGAAAGATGCCCGACGAGATGATGCTCGGGTTCCTGAAGCTGGTACTCGACAAGGAAGAAGACGTACAATTGCAAATAGAGGCCGCAATGGCTATCAACCGTATGGGCGAAGTGGGTATTGCCGCATTGGTAAAACTCATGAAATCCGAATACAAGAATTATCAAATCATCATCAGGCATGTGCTTGACAAAAGGATTACATAATGGATCACATATTTTCTGACATATTCTTTTTTATCATCAATAACGTCATTTTTATATTGACGTGTTTCATATTTACGGTATATGTTATTTTATCCATCATATCGGCTGTTGCCCTCCGCAGTTACCTGAGGAAGAACAGTTATGTGGATTATAATTCCATTATCCTGGCCCCGTTGACTCCGTCGGTTTCTGTGATCGCACCGGCCTACAACGAGGAACGAACTATTGTAGAGAATATCCGCGCCCTGATGTCGTTGTATTACAATAATTTTGAAGTAATTATTGTGAACGATGGGAGTAGCGACGAAACATTCAAACGGATGGTGGAAGCATACGACCTGGAGCGGGTAAGCTATTTTTTCGATTACCGGATTCCCTGCGAACGTATCAGGGGGATTTACAAGTCGCGTAACCGTTCGTTCAAGAAGCTGACAGTGATTGATAAGGTCAACGGCGGAAAAGCTGATGCTTTGAATGCCGGGATCAATATTTCGAAAAAGGACCTGATCTGCTGTATCGACGTTGACTCCATCATGGAACCGGATGCTTTGCTGAAAATGGTGAAGCCATTCATGGAAGAGACCGACAAGAAAGTGATTGGCGCCGGCGGAGTGATCCGTATCGCCAACTCGTGCGTTATCGAAGACGGACAAATCAAAGAAATCAGACTTCCTAACGAATTCCTGCCCCGCGTACAGGTGTTGGAATATACGCGTGCATTCCTGCTGGCCCGCATGGCTTGGGGCAAACTTAACGGTCTTCTGCTGATATCGGGAGCGCTTGGTATGTTCGATAAGGAAGTGGTGATTAAATGCGGGGGCTACAGCACCAAAACGGTAGGTGAGGACATGGAACTTGTGGTGCGCATGCGGCGTTACATGGCCGAACAGAAACTGCCCTACCAGGTAGTTTACATTCCCGATCCGCTGGTTTGGACGGAAGTTCCTTCGACCAGAAAAGTCTTGGGTCGTCAACGTAACCGTTGGACGCGCGGAACATTGGAAACATTGATCATGCATCGTAAACTGTTCATGAATCCCAAATACGGATCGTTCGGAATGTTGGGTTATAGCTATTGGTTCTTCTTCGAATGGCTGGCGCCGATTCTCGAATTTTTGGGTTACCTGTATTTTATCTTCCTGTTAATTACAAAGGCTGTTAACTGGCCGTTCTTTATATTGTTGTTGGCATTTGTGTATACCTTTGCCGTATTGCTCAGCACCTGGGCCATATTGTTCGAAGAAAAGACTTTCCATAAATACAAAACCCGCAAAGATGTATTCAAGTTGTTGGGAACCGCATTCCTGGAACCTTTCTTTTACCATCCATTCACGGTATGGTGGGCTATCCGAGGTAATTTCGACTATCTGCGCGGCGTGAGAAGCTGGGGCAGCATGGAACGCGAAGGTTTTGGCAAGGACAAGAAGAAAAAGAAAAAGAAACGGGTGCGTGAGGCCGAAACTGTACGGCAACTTAAGGTAGAACACCAATTGAAAGAAGCAACCGAATAAGTTTGAGGTTTATCTTCGATGAGCTCGCAAGTTCGGTTCAAGTTTAAAGTTGCGGGCTTTGCCAACTTTGAACTTTGAACTTTGAACTCGAAACTTTAAACTCGAAACATGATTTCTATTATTGTTGTTGTCGACCAAAATAATGCCATCGGGCTGAATAACCGGTTATTGTGCCATCTGCCCAACGATCTGAAATATTTCAAACGGGTCACTTCGGGTCATCCGGTCATCATGGGGCGGCACACCTACGAATCGCTACCGGTAAAGCCGTTACCCAACCGTAAAAATATCGTTATCAGTTTATCATTGACCGGGCCATTGCCGGGATGTGTGTTGGTGCCGTCAATCGAAGAAGCGTGCAAACATTGTGACGATACGGAAGAATGTTTTGTGATGGGTGGAGCGCAGATCTACCGGCAGATGATGCCGCAGGCGCAGAAACTGTATGTTACCCGGATCCATTACTCTTTTGAAGCCGATGTCTTTTTTCCGGAAATAGAAGAGGCAACCTGGCAACAGCAATCAGCCGAATGGAACGAACCTGATGAAAGACATCCGTATGCATATTCGTTTGAAGTGTATACGAGGGTGAGATCTTTTTGAAATGTAATTCGCATCATTCAGCATCTCAATCACAAATAGAACTGCCTAAAACGCGAGGAGTTAGGGTTTAGGATACATGTTTTTCAGAACCGGCTTTTCGTTTTTATACAAATGTGAAAGTGTTTTTAGCTTCGCTGAGCTCGCAACGGCTTTAGCCCTCAACGACGCAAGGAGTTAACCTCGGTTCGGATCGTCGTTCGGTGGAGTCTCCAGACTCCGCCGCGCTAAAAGGAAAGCTCCTGCTTTCCACCATGCAAGACAGGAACCTTGATTTTAGCTGCGACGTAGCGTCCCGCTACGCCGAACGCCACTCCAGAAAATCCGAAAACCACTTTCACTTTTATAATTGCCGGAGGTATGATATTACAAATGAAGCATCTCCCAAAAATACCGGGTAAAACAGTTGCATTTCCCGGAGAAAAATGTTTTTTTGCATTATGTTTATTTATGAATCATACACATCATGAAACATTATCTCGTTTTCCTCTTCATCCTGGTTGCCTGTAACCGGCCAACCGACACTGTCGACACGACTGACCAATGGTTGCACGATGCCGGCGCCTCAGTGGGGGATGCGCCCGACAGCATCCTGGTAATCCTGCAAACAATGGATACCACAGTCTTCAATAGCCTTCAATATGCGGAATATGTCCTGCTGAAAGTACAGGCAAAGGATAAAGCCGGCCATAGCATTGCCGGCGACACGGCCATTTTCCCGGCAAAGGAATTGCTTGTCGCCGCCGGGGATACCGAAAAAGCCGCACGCGCCTGTTTTTATGCAGGAAGGGTACTCCAGGAACGCGACTCCGAACAGGCAGCATTGCGTACATACTTAGATGCACTACGGATAGCAAAACCATTGGATGATTGCGACTACCTGAAAGGGCTGATCCATTTCCGTATCGGAGACCTGCATTATGAAAAAGAACGACCGGCCGAGGCTATTGCTCATTACAGGCCATCTGCCGGGTATTTCGAACGGTCGCAACAGCAGACAAACGAAATGTTCGCATGGAATGCTATCGGAAGTTCATTTTTGATTGATAAACAGTTCGACAGCGCCCTCTATTATTATAATAAGGTATCGGAAATGCCGGCATATACTGATGATTTTGATTTGCAAAATGATATGTTGCAAAACGTTGGGATTATCTCCCGTCGCACCGGTAATCCGGAACAAGCCCGTAAGCTTTTTGCACAGGCATTGGTGTCAACTACCGACGACCTGATGAAAGCCCAACTATACATTTGTCTCTCGCAGGCATATCTGGGGCTAAAGCGCACCGACTCGGCCGAATTTTACATCAAACGGGCATTGGCGCTGTGCGAACAAACGCCCAAACCGCCCATGGCATCAGTTTACAAAACTATTGTTGGCATTGAGAAGAGCAAGGGTAACTACCGCAAGGCTTTAGAATATGCACAAGAGCAAATCGAATACGAACGGCGTGTACACGACCGGTATATGGAAGCAAACCTGACGGAGTTCGAAAAGAGATACAACTATATAGCGGAAAAAGAAAAAAACGACGAACTGACCATCCGCAACAATCAAGTGTGGATTTGGCTGTTAGGGTCGGTAGTGGTGTGTCTGATCATCCTGACCGGATCGCTGGCATGGGTGGTGTGGTCGAGAAAACGGATAGCCAAACAGAAACGGGAAATCAGCGAACTGAACCGGATGGCGGATGAACACAGGGAGGAGAACGCTTCGTTGAAAGAGGCGATTGCACACGAACAGGAAAACATCAGGCAATTGAAAATAGAGAAAAAGACCGCCGGTGAAAATACGTCCCTCGGCGGGGAAATTGAGGTGCAGATCAAAGAAAGTGAAAAAAACATAGACGAACTCACGGAGCGGATCAGGCTGTCATACACATGTACCTTGAAAACGCATTTAAAGATATACAGAGGGTATGAACAATTCAAAAAGATCAATATCAATAAAGACAATCAATATATATTTCTTTTGTTCAACGCGCACTTCTATGGCAATATCGAAAAGATCGACTGGGATACCGTGCGACCGTTGATGCCTGCCAACCTCGAGACAGACATCAAAAAAGAATATGACATGCTCAATAGCAACGAAGTGAAGGTGCGCTGCCTGCTTATTTTCGACATCGCATACGCCGATATTATCTACATCCTGAAGCTCAAAAGAGATACGGCGCATACCTATGCCCACAGAATCAGGAATAAAACAGGCGTCTCGGATATACCGGAAGCGTTCATGCACCTACTGAATCATTGATCAAATGTTGTTTGCTTAAGGATTTGTGCTGTTCGGACGAGGTTTTACCTCGTTCGCTTTATCCTGACGGGCTGAGCCTGTCGACATAGATTCGACTGAGGTAGAACCTCAGCCGAACGCTACTCTTTGTGTTATTATGTTTTTTTGTCCTGAAAAAGGGGATACGTACAATGACGTGGATTACAATGTACATATAAAGGGAGGGCACACGACAAGAACTGTGTACGAGCCTGCCTGACCAGACGGACAGGCGGAGACACCACTTTACTTCCTTTGTGTTGATTTCAGAAATAGTTTCCGGGTTTTCAAAAGAAAAGAACAAACAGATACAAGTTACTTAAAATAAAATCATTACGCCGACATTATTTCTGATCGTGTTTTATGGTTCTGTATTTCAGCCGCTTGTAATAAAATGAGATTTTTCTGAACTGCGTCTTGACAACATTTTTTGCAAGGCATTGCATTCCAGCAACATAAAACTGTCATCTACAAATAAATCTGGACAAGGCCTCGATGCCGCCCAAACGACAGCACCAAACACTACTTCATTACCGTATGTTTGCAGTCAATTAATTCACTCAAAAATCAAATTTGCTATGAGAAAGTTTTGTTTTATTTGTCTGATGTTGTTTTTTGCAGCAGACATGGGATGGGCGGTCGCCTTGATAAAACCGCATACAGAAGTTCCTTTAAAAGAGCTTGTACGTAAGCCGTCGGCCAAATCGGCAACAACCTACGCGCCGGTACAGGTGGAACTGTATGCTACCACCTTAGAAGTACGGTTCAATAGTAACCTTGGCAACCAGAATGTGGTGGTTACCAACCAGTGGGGATTTGTGGTATATCAGCAGTTAGTGAATGCCACCGCAGGAAGCCGTTTGGTGATTGATACACAAAATTGGGCGCCCGGCACGTATACCATCCTGATCTTAGACGGACAGGGAGACGGATACGAAGGACAATTTGTGAAATAGTGACGAGTGACAGGTTACAAGTTACGAGAAGGGTATGAGTTGGAAACATGGGGGCAGTAGACCACTGGCCGGTTAACCTGTCCCTATGTCCACTCATTCTAAGTTCAAAATTTAAGGTTCAAAATTCAATTACTCAGTTATTCAATTATTCAAAATTAACACATCATGGCAGACGACATCTTACATCGCATCAAAGCGAAATTGTATCCCAACGAATTAACCGAAGATCCGGATGATCTTATAGCGAAGATATTATCCGAGCGTAGTATCGACATTCCCGGCGTATGCAAGTCAGCTACAGGCCGCGGCGGAGCATCGGGCAAGCCCGGCGATATGGAACGGTATGTGCGCGATTTCCTCAAAGAAATGGCATACTTAGCTTGCGACGGTTTTTCGGTCAACACCGGATATTTCTCGTTGGACACGCAGATCAAGGGCGTTTTCAACAGCTCCGCCGAAAAGTTTACCCCCGGAAAGCACAACGTATATTTCCGGTTCCACCAGGGTGACCTTATGCGGCAACTGATCCCCACCATCGAAGTGGAAATAGAAGGCTTGGGCGACGCACAACCCGCCATCGGCCAGGTGACCGACGTAAAGAGCGGAACGGTGAACGATCGCCTCACCCCGGGAAAGATACTCAAGATACGGGGCAGCAAAATCAAATTAGCCGGCGACAACCCCGCTGTGGGAGTATGGTTCATTGCTGACGCCACCGGCGAACGTACCCGCGTGGAAGACAACGAAATAGGGACGAATAACCCTACCGAACTGGTGTTAACCGTACCCGGATTGGCAGCAGGCGCTTACCGGTTGGAAATAGCGACACAGTACAACGGTACCATCCTGCTCAAAGAACCCCGGACAGCAAGCCTGAACAAGATATTGACCGTTATTTGAATTGATGGACCCGGATCGTTGCAGGCGTAACTATGATGTAGTTGCGCCCGCAACAATCCCTTTGTTACGCTCGCAACTATGACATAGGTACGAGCGTAACTACACCTTAGTTGCGGACGCAGCGATAAGGTTGTTATAAATGATAAAAAATATTAACATGCCGGAAATTAGCATTTTGATGCCTGTATACAATGCCGAGCCATTCCTGAAAGAAACGATGGATAGTATTTTGCGCCAAACGTTTACCGATTTTGAACTCTTGACTATGGATGACGGATCGACCGACCGTAGTGCAGAAATCATACATTCGTACAATGATCCCCGGATACAATATGTGTCTTGTCCGCATGATTTTATTGCTACGCTCAACCGGGGTATTGAAATAGCACAAGGGAAATATATTGCCCGGATGGATCATGACGACCTGATGATGCCCGAACGGTTGCACATACAATATGAATTCATGGAGCAACATCCTGCTATTGCCGCTTGCGGAGGATATATGCAAACATTCGGGAGCGACTCACGAGCTATTCATGTTCTTACGGAACATGACGACATCATACAATATATGCTTCTGGGTAACCCAATGGCTAATCCTACCGGATTTATCCGGCGGAATGTGTTGATGGAACACGGTATCAGGCATGAGGACGGTTATTCGTTTGCCGACGATTTTAAGTTATGGTCGGAAATTGCCAAAATCGGCCGGTTGGCCAACATACCCAAAGTACTTACAAAATACAGGACATCGAACAAACAAGCCAGTGTAATTAATTACAGGCCTATGATGGCTGCCACTTGTGTGGTTCAGTACGAGATGCTCCAGCATTTCCTGGGGGCTTTCAGTCCGGTGGAAGAATTGGGGCAGATGGCCGCCGAAAAGGTGTTGCCGGGCATTGAACAATTGAATGAAAAAGGGTTCTTTTCACAAGAATTGTATTTCAAACTCATGTACGAATTGATACATGGGCTAAGGCAAAAGGGCAACTTCACTATTTAGCCAAGAGATCATGAATAAATTAACCGCCATTATCCCATTCCTGAACGAAGGAGCCGAAATAGAAAGAACTGTCGCCAGCATACGCGAAACAGCCGGCGATCAGGTGAATATCCTGTTGATCAACGACTGTTCGCAGGATGATACCGATTACGAAGCCGTAGCCCGACAATATCATGCCCACTACCATTACAATACCAGCAGGCAGGGGGTAGCCCGATCACGCGACATTGGGGTAGGACTGTGCGAAACACCTTATTTCATACTGTTCGACGGGCACATGCGTCTTTACCATAATAATTGGTGGAATGCTGTGACGGAAGCGTTAGGTAACAACGACCGTGCAGTATACTGCCTGAAATGTTATCCTTTGGATGAACAGTTCCGGTTAACGAATGTCCAGTCAATGGGAGCTAAGTACTCTGCATTAAATAAACGCCGCTTTAAAATTTTTGAAGTTCACCAGTTCCTCAAACTCTATTTTATATTCCTGTCCCACAGAAGTCAAAATATTATCCAGAGCCATTTTGAGTGACTCCCAAGAAGAATAATCGG
>JAVBSH010000075.1:0-9512 GCA_031547085.1 Bacteroidales bacterium | reverse complement strand
GTTTCCCGAGGCGATGCCATCGGGCTGAACCTTTAGCTCGGCGCAGCCAATTAAATTAGCCTTTCAGGCTGTCACTCTTTCGGTAATCGGGCTGAAAGCCTAGTTTATTTCAGCCCGATGGCAACGCCTCGGGATAAAAGTTAAGCACAACGATCCCAGCGTCCTGAAAGGACAGCTTAAATGAACGACCCTTAATCCTGAAAATCCTGTTAATCCTAGTTGTTATCATTTTTTTTGATTTTGATTTTTCCAACAATGATTACTTGAGTACTACAGGCGATTCGTGCGCCAGATTGATATTCCCTTCGTATATGACGCTATCGCCTGCGGCCAACCCTTCTATTACTACGTATCCATAGGAGTTTTCCATACCTGTTTGCACGTATGCCCAATGAGCCAATCCTTTCTTGAGGGTGAACACCACCTTTTTGTTCGTACGCAGCACCAATGCGCTTTTGGGGATCACCAACTGGCGTCCCAGTGTGCGCCGGATATGCACTTTCACATTCATGCCATCGTACAAACGGTTGCCGGCGTTGTCGAGCGTGGCCTTTACCTTCACCATACCATTGCGGTCGATGGACGGGTTGACTTCCGAGATCTGGCCTTCGCAGGAATAATCGCCTGTGGAAAACGGGTAAACCGTCACCTTGTCGCCTTTGCTGATGACAGGCAATTCGTTTTCGAGCACCATAAATACAGCTTCGGGACGACGCATGTCGATGACATTGCAAAAAGGCACGGAATTGTCCGCAGGGTTGAACTCTTTGGCCGACAGGTTGGCTACCACACCGTCGAACGGAGCGCACAACACCGATTTTTCGAGTTGGTAGGCAGCCAACCGGCATTGTATCCGGCATTGGTCGTAGTTACTTTTTACCCGGGCAATCTGCATCACCTTGGGCGAGACCTTACTGCTGTCGTCCAGCGAATAACCCTGTCCGATCAATACATCCTGCAATTCCAGCCGGGCACGTTCGAGGTTGTCGCGTGACTGTGCCAAGCTGCTTTCAAGTTTGAACTTTTCGAGCTCGGCAATCTTTTGTCCGCGTACCAATTGATCGCCATTCCTAACGTATATGGCTGCAATGGTGCCGGATGATTCGAACCGGAGATCAGCTTTTTTCAAGGCCGATATCGTGCCGTTGGATATCAACTCGTGCTCGAAATCGGTATATTCCAGCAGCATTGCACTTACTTCATTGGTCTCTTCGGGGATTATCTGCGACACCTTGCCGCTTTCGGCATCCTTTTTCGTCTGCGAACAGGAGAAAAGCACGATAGCAAGGAACAAACAGAAATGTTTTGGTTTCATCTATATATGGTTTTTAAAAGGTCTAATATGGATATATCTTGTTGATTAAGAAAAATATAATTTCTTTTTGTTAACTGTTTACTTGAAGTGAAAGATATATACAATTGGGTTATCTTCTTCGTCACTCTGATCAACCATTTTTTTTAACCTTTCGCTTTTCATTTTATTATACCCCTCATTTTTCCGGAACATAATTTCCAGATTTTCTTTTGCCCATTCGGGGGTAAGATAGTAAAAACCTACAGAGCCATCCTCGCTGTTATCAAAAAGCCATGTTGGTCCACCGTCAATATCATTGATAAAGACTTCATTGAATATGCCGGCTTGGGTTTCTTTTGTTTCTTTATTAAAATAAGCGTAATATAACTTCTGTTTTAACATGATACTAAAAAATATATAATTGGCAGACTCTGAAATCTTTGTTATTCTAGCATGGTCATAAATAGCGTTACCCCTCACCTCAGCAATCTGATTAAAAGGAATTTTATATTTTCCAAATTTGACCACATAACGGGCTATTTCTTCCAATGGAGAAATAGTATAGATCGTGTCAGAAAGAAATTCGTAATAGTTAAAGCTGTGATTATAATTCCAGTTAGTACTATTGCCTAATCCATAATTATTGGTTCCGGATGTTGACAACTCCTTTACTTTTTCCGTTTTCTTTAAACGTATGGTATCCCCCTCGCCTATATGTAAAATGCAATAATTAAACATATCAGGGCCATAACCGGCATCATCTCCCATATAAAAATACCTGTTCCCAATAGGTATAACACCACTTCCAAATCCGGAGACCGGGACAGCCCTTTTAAAGGTTCCATTTAAGTCATGGATCATAACCCGGTATCCGAAGTTGTCGTATATATAAAATTCCTGATACTGTTCATCGGCTGACATCCCCCTTGCAACAAGATATTCTCCGGGTCCTTTCCCGTTTTTTCCTATTTTTCGAACAAATTTACCGTCTATTCCGAACATCAAGTCGTTGTAAAAAATATGTTGATCTGTCATAAAAAGACGGCCTTTGTCTCCAATATGAGAATTATAGTTTGTCTCCAATGGAATATATCCGATACTATCTACAAACTCACTTAATTTCAATTGGATACATGAATTGTTATTCAATGCCTGCTCAAGATCTATCACCGGTAATTCTTCTTCTCCGGTTTTTGTTTGCGATGTGTTTTTACATCCTGCAAAACAGAGAAGCAAACAGATGATGTATAAAAAGTAGACTTTACCAATCATAACCATTTCATTTTTGATTTACTGATTTTTATCCGACATAGGACTTGTTAAATAATAATTATACCATTTTGGCCTCAGTGTAACTCAGTGGTTTCTCAGTGTAACTCAGTGCTATTGGTTTGTTACACTAAGAACCACTGAGAACCACTGAGAATTTTTGAATTTCTATTTGATTTTATTTTTATGATAATCAGTCTTGAAGCCTAAATATGCATGCCATAAAGATGTCTTCCCACCAACCGTCCAGTCAGGCGGGTTCCGCATGCTGCGCAAGCTTCAGTCGACATGACGGCGTATTCCAAAGGGAGGAATTGAATCATCATATTTTATTTTTTGAAATGATAAATCATTACTACCGGATTGTCGTTTTCATTGAGCTTACTTACAAGTTTTTGCAGCGCTTCCATTTTTTCGGGATGTTTTACCTTACCTTTCATTCTGGCAAAATGTTCGGGAGTGAGTTTTTCCGAAATCCACTCAACTGAAACAGCCCAAGCACCTGTGCGGGGAATAAACGAGGCTAACCCTCCGTCAAAATCATTAACCAAATAATCGAACTGACTACCAATCCATAACTCCGGTATCTTCTCGCTTGCTTTTAACGAAAATTCATTGCGGGTTTTATCAAAAATACCTGTATAAGCTCGTTCATCATATGTGAACTGAATGAAAAGAAAACGTTCGGTTTCTGTCAATCCCTGGGTACCGATCCATGCATAGCTTTTGCTATACCATTGTTGTGGATTTGTCATTACCTCCAAAGATCGGTATTTTCCAAAATTTAGAACAAAACGAGGTTGGAGCCCTTGGGTTGTCAAAACGAAAATCGTATCATTGATAGGTTCGTAAATCATACTATTATTCCGGAATTTATACCCTTTATGTCCCATGTAAGGAGCTTTATGTCTTGCTGCTTCCCTCCTATCGACTTTTTTCAAATGGCTTGCGACGTGGCTTGGCTGTGTATACAACAGTTCTCCTTCCGGAGAAATACACCATCCTATTTTATATTCTGTCCAATAAGGAAAGCCTACGGCAAACTCCATGAATACTGCCTGATGGTCTATAGCCCACAACTGTCCGATTTCTGAATAAGAAGAAATTGGTAACCGGATATCTCCTAGAAAAGCACCTTCAAAATCATATTTTAGTATCCGATTTCCACCAAATTGCCTGATATAAATCAGTTTGTTAGCCACATCTATTTCCGGATTCATTAAATGCGCACCATACTCTCCAGGTCCTTTCCCACTACGACCGATGGTCCGTATAAATTTTCCGGCACGGGAAAAAACAAATATTTTATATCCAATCATAAAAATATACTGATCAGTTACCACAGGTATGCTGTTTCCCCCGACCGGACACTCTTTGGTAAACTCGAGTGGTACATATTCAATATCTTCAATAAGATAACTTATATGGTTTTCAGAAAATTCATGCATCTTAGACTCAATATCTATCGTTACCGGAAAAGTTAATCTTACACTGTCTTCATTGGTCGCCTCCTGCTGAGGAGTTGAACTCCCGCCGCATGCATCAAGGCACAAACTATAAACCACAACGAAAGCCATTGTTTTTACGATCTGGTAAAGGACCTTCGATTTCATTTTGGTAACAATTTTATTTAAGAATAATTTTCATCAATACCGGGTTGTCGTTTTTGGTCAGTCGGCCAACCAATTGCTTTAACCGCTCTTTGGCTTGCGGATCTTTTGCCTTTGCTGCCGAAAGGTATTCCGGCGTAAGCTTTTCCTTCATGTCATACGCATCAAATGCAACGACCCACTGGTTTTGGTTGTTCATTGCAACATCTTTAAACGGCATTCCACCATCCAAGTCGTTAGCAAAAAAAACATGTTCCACTCCGTCTCGTTTTTGTGAAATACATTCCCTTGTTAACTTGTCATAACGCACGTAATAATACTTACGTTCGGGTAATGGAGCATGAATATTGCCATACATGAATCTTAGAAACAGATATCGGGACGTACTGGCCGGTAAGGCTGTTCTGAAATACCGTCCTGTTTCCTCTCCATAATTGGAAGACATTAACGCATCGAGCGTTATTTTATAACGTCCGTAATCAAGGATCAAGTAAGGTTCGAAAACAGATTGCCGGTAACAAAATATGGTATCGCTAAAATTGTCAAGCGCCAGGATACCGTCCGTATCCTGTATACTTTTCAAATCCCACCACGTTCTTTCCCCCTGTTGCAACATTCCGCTGAGCAGGGCTTTTTTTACAAAACGTGTATTTGCCAGAGTGTCTAATACCTTAAAGAAAAAATTACCAGGACGTTTGAAATTGCTCCCATCTCCTGTACATGCCAATTCTTTTGTTTGTTCAATAAAATGGAATCCCCGATCTATATTACGAATCTTCTCCCCCAGTATAGTCCTAATGTGTTTTCCATTGAAATCGAATACGACCAACCGGGCATTATTGGAAAGGACATATACACGCCGGGCAATGGTGTCTACAGCTAAACGCAGCGGAATAGTATATTCGCCTGGGCCATTGCCTTTCCTGCCAATCCTGTTCAGAAACTTACCGTTTCCGTCAAAATGAAAAACGTCTTTACTCAAAACAAAAATATCCCGTGAACTGACATGTATGCTAAAAAATGAAGCATCTGTTTTTACAGGGCATTCAGGCGTAAATTCAAGGGGAATGTATTCGATGCGCTGTGTAATATCCGACAGGTAGAATTCGTGTTTGCTATCGCCAACAACCTTTTCGACATTGATTACCGGAACTCCCTTTCGTTCTTCCTCAATAGGAGAAAGCGTCGGTGCGGATGAAGGGTTTTGCCGGCAACCGGCGCTCAAAATGATCAGGATCAATAAAAAATATTTCATAATGGAAATGGTTACGAGTTACAAGTGACATGTCACATAAATCATCACCCTACTTGTTTTGTTTTTTAATTCATTTTATTTTTCGGAAGTCTTTCATGTCTCCAAAAAGCTCCGAAAAAGATTTCGGGACTCTTTCATGCGTTATAAGGAACTCCGAAATTGGTTTCGATACTGTTTATTTCATTTTAAAGACCTTCGAAATGATTTTCGAAATGATTTAAATCCGTTTAAAGACTCCCGAAATCCTTTTCGGGATGCTCAAAATTGCTCTAAAGACCTCCGAAATGATTTTCGGAATGGTAAAAATCGGTCTAAAGACTCCCGAAATGATTTTCGAAACAGTTTGATCTGTTTGAAAGAGTTCCGAAATGAATTTCGGTGTTTTTTATAGATTAGAATTTATATGATGATCGGGTATCATACCTATACGATTGGAAAATCATGTTCAGCGTAGTCTCCAGACTACGCTGTGCTAAAAGGAAAGCTCCTGCTTTCCATATTTGCAAGGCAGGAGCCTTGCTTTTAGCTTCGACGTAGCGAGACGCTACGCCGAACAGTCCGGCCAACAAACACTGGGCATGATAACTGATAATCATAAAAATTTATATTATAGACAGGATTACCTGCGGTGAGCTAAAGGTTAACAGGATAATTCGCCTTCAGCGATTGGAAAAATCATGTTAATCTTGTCAATCCTGTCTATAAATATCCAAATCCATCATTTCAATTTGGCATACAATATATAATTATTGTCGTTATCGGTGATCGAATTTTTCAGCTTGGTGAGCTTCTCGCGCATGTTCTTGGATAGATCCTTGTTGGCAGACAATATTTTGTCCAATTGATCACGTAATTTTCCGGGATCCATATTTTCGGTATAGTAGCCATTGCTGAAGCTTGGCCAGATGTCCTTATCGCCCAAAAAGTCGTTTTTCAGTTTGATGAAAGCACCTTTTTGTGATTTTTTGTCTACGATAAAATTACGATGAGCTTGGGTAACAGTGACATTATCAGAAATTTTCTTGGGTTCTGAAACATAGGTAATAAAATGACGAGGCAGTTCGGTATAGCTATGGATCATTTTTTCATCACCGAAATTAACAGTAAACTGTGGAAGCAATTTGTTCGTTTTTACATTATAATGATACAAAGTATCCAAACGCGGATCGAAAGTAAACAGGGATACATCCAGGTTAGACGTGTTTTGGTCTGACGAAACTTCATTGTTATAACCGGTAAAAGCGCCATCGGCATTACGTGGGTTAATGGCAAGATACCCGGGAGCAATGCCACCGATGACTTCACCTGATAATTTCTGATTCCATGCAACATATTGGTTTCCTGTAAATGGAAGTGAAAAAACGGATACAGTTGATCCGGAAGGGTCAACAAAGAATTTGCCTTTGGGTGCACTTAACGGCAACCGGACAGGCTCGAGTACTGTGCCTTTCAGGTCATACACCAGGATTTTATTGCTACCCCACGGGAGCAGGTAAATACGTCCGTTCTTTTCGTCCAATCGTTGGTCGTATACATTCTGATACTCGCCCGGCCCTTGACCGAACGCGCCGATGTTGGCAATGAATTTTCCCTTTTTATCGAATAATTTATACGGATTCTGTTGTTGACCCTTCACCAATATATAATGATCTGTTACCAGGGCATAACCGCTCCCAACCAAAGCCTCATCGGCAGGATCCAACACTACGATCTGCATCTCCTCCGTCAATTCGCTCAACGGCAAATTGATGGTATCTTTTACCTGTGCCCGATTGCATACCAACACGCTGTTTTTCCCAACCTGCACGGTTGAAGCTACTTTGGGGCAATCGCTCAGTTTGTTCTTGTTCCCGGCCAGCCAGAAAGATGTCAACGCTACCGAAACAAATACTAAAACACCTAAAGTTTTTGTTGTCTTCATGATTTTTAATGTTTTTGGTAAATACTTGATTGAATTTCGATCATGCAAAATAAATCCTTAAAACATTTTTTAGCAAGAAAAACGACGGACAAATTAATCTTTTAAATCAATATATTTATTGCTGATAATCTGTAAGTTATGTTGTTTTTAATAAAAAAGACGGCGGACAAAATCCGGTTTCTCAGAAATTTTGAAGGAATTCGTCCAACGAAACATGCTCATTACGGACATTTAGTTTATCTTTCTTCAACCGCATTTTCTTCTTGGTGATACCGGCTTTCGAGATACAATAAATATCCGACAAATCCTGCATATTGATGTTGATCTTCACCAAACAACAGAATCGTATGTCGCTTATGTTCAGCTCTGTAAATTGTTCTTTCAGGCGTACCACAAAGCCACCGTACATACTGTCAACGGTTTGCGTAAGTTCTGTCCAGTCTTGTTCGGTCAGGGCAATTTTTCCCTGGCCGTTTTCTTCCATATCTTTATCTATATGATCCAATGACGGTATTTTCCGGGAAACGGACATCTTCCTGAAAAGCGTCTCACGCAGGCCGGCCGCCTTTTCGCGTAGCTGGCTCAGTTCCCGTTCCTGTTTCAGTATCAGGTTTTCCTTCTCAACCAATAACGTTTTGTCTTTCAGTTCCTGTTCTTTCTGTTCGTGTTTTCGTCTTTTCTCAAAAGTATAATACCCGTATGCAAGTACAAATATAACCAGCAATACCACACACAACACCAACACATATATTTCCCTTTCCCGTTTGGCCAGTTTCAGTTCGTTGTTCTCGTTTTTCAGCTTTTCGTCCTGATACCTCTCTTGCATGATCTTCGCACTGATGCCCGATTTCGCATCATCAAGTCCCGACCTGTAATTCAGGAATGAATAATATGCTTTTTCGTTGTTTTTTTCCATATGATCCAGATCCGATAAGTACAGATATGCTTCGGTGGCCACATAGCGGTTAGGGTTTTGCACGGCCCTCATCAAGTAATGCCTGGCCGAATCGCCTTGCCGCATCTCCAGGAATGTTTTCCCCTTGCTTAAATTGTAAACAGCCGCATCTTTACGGTTGTTCCTGTATTTTAAAGCCAATGAAGCATATTCCAACGCCTTGCCAAACTCCTGCTGTTTCTCATATATCCGGCTCATCTCATGACATACTGACGAAAACAAATCGTTGTTCTGGTATAATAGCGCCATTTCCTTTACCTTTTCGAAATATGCCAGCGAGCGGTCGTAGTCTTCATTCATTTCATATGCCGTAGCAACCTCCCACAAAAAGATCCAACCCGTATATTTCAGCTGTTGATAATATTCCAAAGCTTTTAAATGCCAGGTAATTGCCGAATCGTTTTTATTCAGGTAACGATAAGCAAAACTTGTCCGGCGGCTGTTCTGACATAACATGAGCGTGTCTCTGAGGATACTGGCCACAGAATCGGTTTTTCGGTAAAATAAAAGTGCACGGTCTACATTTCCTGATACGGCATTGGCCAAACCGGTATAAAATAATGATTGCAGAAATTTAGCTGTATCTCCGGTTGTGTGGTAATAATCAACCGAAACCCGGACCAGCGAATCGGAAGTAATCCGTATCCCGTTGTAATATTGGCATTGGGTCATCAGTAAACCATACCGGGCTTGCTGTTCTTCTGTAAGCTTTTCAGGTTTTTCTATCTTTTTAAGAAACAGGTAGGTGCTATCCAAATTGCGTGGATAACAACCTTTAGCCTGCTGCAAAAGTATTTCCGGCCGTTCTCTTTGGCAGGAAACAGCATTGAAGACCAGCAGTATGAAAATGATTTTTTTCATTGAAAGGTGGTTTGAAAACGGGTGCATTCCATTTTGTCGTTTTTTAAGCTACTGATTTTCTGATCAATTCGATTACTTCATTCCAATGTCCACTCATGTAACAAGTTCTCAAGTTCAATACATTTTGCGCCCGTTTTCGAGTCCATCTTTGTCCAGACTGCTTCATTCTCTTTTGTATCACCGTTCGATGCGCCGCCTCAATGGCTCCCGATCCAATATGTAAGCCCTTTTTCCGGTAAGTCTTGTAATCCATCCTGTCCTTGTTGGTTTGAAAATAATTGAGTAACTTCTCTTTTTCTTTTATTACTGCATGGGGCTTATCCTTCGCCGCTTCTTTGATGCGTGAA
>JAVBSH010000237.1:0-15902 GCA_031547085.1 Bacteroidales bacterium | reverse complement strand
ACGATTTAGCCATTGATCGTGCGCCTGTTCAAAATAGGGAAGCAGCTCATTGAACTCATCCACCGTATAACCGGTCATCGCTAAAAAGCGACCGGGCTTGGTTTGCCAGTCTCGATATTTCATGATACAAAGGTACGCAGGTGCGCGCAGATATAAAATTAATTTGACATAATCTCTATTGTAAAAACATTATTGAAAATAACGGCATCTTTCAAATAAGCTACCCTCTCGCCCAAAACATTATTAGTTAATCTGAGTCCCATATTATCATCTGCTGAGCGATATTCTCCACTATACATAGTCTTATAATTGATAACATCTTTGAGTAGTAAACATTCTTCTATAATATTCCCTGTACCTTTTCCGGAAACTATAAAATACAATGTAATCTTACACCGTTTCAAGATCATACCACTTACATTATCCCAACGCAAAGCTCCGGTAAGCGTAAATCCTGTCATATACGACTCATTCGCATCAGTCCCGGTAACGGTGATGTCACCTTCGATAACGGTGCCGTGGAGTACGCCTTCATCTGCTCCTGCGCCTACCAAGTTGATCTTTTTCTTGATCAGAATGGTCTTACTGCGGGTAGCCCCTTCAATCACCGGATTGCCTTTAACCGTATGCACCCCGCTGGGGATATATACTGTGGAACCGGCTTCAGCGGCTTCAATTGCTTCCTCCAGGTCGTAATAAGGCGTAGAGGTTTCGCCTTTTGTTACCATATATACTTTTTGTGCGTTGAGTTGTGTCGCACAAAGGATCAAACTAATGATCATTCCGAATGTTGTAAAATACTTTTTCATGATGGTTTGGTTTTAATGAATGCGAATCAAGGATTGAAATTTTGAATACCGGCCTGTAAGGCCAACTTAGTTCAGCCCAATGGCAACGCCTTGGGAAAATGAATGAATCCATATTGCCTTTCTACGCCCTGAAGGGGCAGCTTAATCACAACCTTCTTAAGTTGCCCTTTCAGGACAGCTTAACTAATCGGCATTGATAAGTAATTGATATTCGTATCCTTCATCAAAAAAGCAGGTGTGTTTTGCTGAAGCTGGGGTAGATTAAGTTTGTAGCTGTTTCTGCAAACAAGATCCGAGGGGTGGTTTGTGCTTTCAGATGTTTCTGCAAATGAGATCCGGGGGGTAGTTCTTACTTTCATCTGTTTCTACAAACGATATCCAGTGGTGATTCTTACTTCCAGACGCTTCTGCAAATGCAAACCGGGGGGTGATTCTTGTTTTCGGAAGCTTCTGCAAGCAAACATTCCCCCTCCGGTATAGATAACACTTTCTGCTGAAGGGCTACCCCCTACCCTGCCGACAGAAAACTTTATAATAGCAACAACCAATATACAGGTGTAAAAGTGGTTTCAGCGATGCTAAAACCCACTTTCACTTTAGTATACTTATTGCATTTTTGCTCGTGCATCGTCAATATCTTTGATCGTTTTGCGCAGGAATGCCTCAAATTGGACAGCAAATTCGCGGCGGCGCAAGGCAAATTCCACAGTAGTTTTAAGGAAATCGAGTTTATTACCGATATCGTAACGTTTACCTTCGATGACCGATGCGATGATGTTTTCCTCTTTCAGCAATAAACGTAACGCATCTGTAAGCTGTACCTCATTGCCTTTTCCACGCTCAGTTCTTTCAATGGCTGAGAAAATTTGTGGTGTGAGGACATAGCGTCCTGCAATAGCAAGGTCGGATGGAGCATTGTCACGGTCAGGCTTTTCAACCAGTTCAGAAAGTTGCATAATACGGTTATTGAGCTGAGCACCACCTACAATACCATATCGTGAAACTTTGTCGCGGGGAACACGTTCCACAGCAATTACACTTTGATGATACTGGTCGTAAGCATCTATCAACTGCTGAGTGACAGGAATAACAGAATTGACAACGGTGTCGCCTAACAAGACCGCAAACGGTTCGTTACCACAATGGAACCGGGCATGGTAGATGGCATCGCCTAACCCGTTCAGTTCCTTTTGACGGATAAAGTGGATGTTGGCCATGTCCTCGATGTGGCGGAGTTGGTTGTATAATGTCTCATCTTCCTGCTCCTGGATACGGGCTTCCAATTCGGGATTGCGGTCGAAATGGTCTTCGATGGAACGCTTTCCTTTTCCTGAAACAATAAGTATATCCTCAATACCGGAATCGACACATTCCTGCACCACATATTGTATGGTAGGAGTATCGATGATGGGTAACATTTCTTTCGGTTGTGCCTTGGTGGCGGGTAAAAAACGGGTTCCGAAACCCGCTGCGGGAATAACTGCTTTTCTGATCATGTTTACGATAACGTTTGTAACGTTTATAACGTTCGTAACGTTTGAACGTTCATAACGCTTGTAACGCCGAAGCGTTTTACGTTATAAACGTTATGAACGTTCGAGCGTTGTGAACGCTTATAATACATAGGGTTTAATTACACGTGCATTAATTTTTTTTAGATTTACCACTAATTTGCTCAGGGTTTCGTCGTCGGGATACATGCCTATGATAGCGCCGCCCGAACCGGAAAATTTGGCCGAAGCTCCTGATGCGCGGGCAACCCGAACAAATTCCATATTACTTTCGGAAATATTCATGATTTTGCACCGCAGGTTGAAGTTATGGTCAATCAGTTGGTTCAAAGTCTTATAATCTTTGTTGATGATAGCTTGTTTGCCTTCTACAGCCACATCGGCCAACTCGCGGATCGTTTGATGTACCAGTTCGTCGCCGTTGTTGTAACGTTCCTTCAGGTTGTTGAATACCGGCCCCGACACTTTGCTCAGGTCAGTCTTGTAGGCCATGTACAGCTTGGGAAGCAGGCTGGCATCCAAACGTTGATATTTTCCATAGCCGTGCTTTTCCATATATTTCTTATCAAAATCCATATATACACAACCTTCATATACTTGTATCACCCTGTCCTGCAAGCCGGCATTGATGGCTAATTCTTCCGTTTCCGCAGCGAGCACAAGGCTGGGAACAACTTCAAGGGGTATCTGTACGTCATAGAACTGCATCAGGGCACGCATAGTGGCAGTAGCAATGGCGCTGGAACCAGCCATGCCCACCTGGCGAGGTATGGATGATTCATAGCGGATCGTGAAGTTCTTATTGGCCAACCGGATTTGATTCTGATCGCAATACTCGCAGAAACGTTTGATGACGGCCTTGATCAGGCGGCGACCGCCATAGTACCCGTTTCTCCTGATGGTATCAGTCAGGTGATAAATATTACGGAAACTGTTCCGATCGACATCCATCTCTTCAATCACAAGCTCGGGCGTCTGGTAAAGTGACACAATCGCCCCGAAATTCTTTATAATGATCGAAATCGTTTTCCCGAAATATCCGTCGGACGGATTACCTAACAGACCCGCACGGGCATAGGCTCTACTTTCTATAATCATGGCAAAATTTGTAAAATGAATTTATTTCACGCATCAAAAATAAGCATTTCCATCAACTTATATACGTTCAAAATGAATTCTTGTTTCACAAAAAAACATACTTTTGTGCCATGAATCATATCAACTTTAAAATGAAATACCTGAAAATTAGTTTCGCAATAGCGATTTCAACGCTATTCTGCGCATTACATGCAGATGCTCAAAACATTAATCTGGCAACAGACGCCGACTCAATGAGTTTCTATCTCGGTTATATGTATGGAAAACAGCTTGAAACGGCCGGGATTGACCTGAACGTGTACATCATGTCGTGCGGGATACGGAATGCCATGGCCAAAACACCGGCCAACCTGAGTGACGAAGAAATCGGCCAGTATTTACAGAAGTATTTCACCGGGATGCAGGCGAAAAATAATGCCCAGTATTTGAAAGAAGGGCAGGATTTTCTTGCCGCGAATGCAAAAAGAGTTGGCGTGACAACACTTCCGAGCGGTCTTCAATACAAGGTAATCAAGGAAGGCACGGGTACCAAACCATCTATGAATGACAATGTAGAACTGGTATACCATGGCGCATTAATCGACGGCACTGTATTTGACAGTTCCAGGGAACGCGGCGATACGGTAAATTTCCAGCCCGGTAATGTCATCCCCGGCTTTGCCGAAGCATTGACACTGATGAAGGAAGGTTCGAAATGGGAGATATACGTTCCCGCCGGGTTAGGATATGGGGAGAATGTGAATCCGGCCAGTGGCATCAAGCCCAACAGCGTATTGATTTTCGAGATTGACCTGGTGAAGGTGGCCAAAGGCGAAGATGAAAGCGAAGAATGAAAAGGTAAGAGGTAAAATTCAGCATAATAAATCATAACTCAATTATTCAATCATTCATCATTGAAATCATGTCAGATATTTTGTTATATGTAGCCCATGGCACAGAACCCCTATATTTGAATGCCCGCATGGCTAACCGGCACGGCCTGATTGCCGGCGCCACCGGGACCGGCAAAACAGTTTCGCTCCAGGTATTGGCCGAAGCATTCAGCGCCGAAGGAGTGCCTGTTTTCATGGCCGACGTGAAAGGTGACCTTTCTGGCATCGGTAAACCGGGTGCGATGAACAAGATTATTGCCGCCCGGATGGAAGAATTTGGGTTGAAAGATTTCGGTTTCCAACCTTATCCTGTTTGTTTTTATGATGTTTATGGAAAACAAGGGCATCCGTTGCGCACCACCATATCGGAAATTGGGCCGTTATTGCTTTCACGCCTGTTGAACCTGAATGATACGCAAAGCGGCACACTCAATTTAGTGTTCCGTATTGCCGACGATAACGGCTTGCTGCTTATCGACATGAAAGACCTGCGTTCTATGCTTGACTACGTGGGCAAGAACGCCAAGCAATACACCACATCATACGGCAATGTATCAAGCGCCAGCATCGGTGCAATACAACGTGCATTATTGGTCCTCGATGACCAGGGCGGCAACTTCTTTTTCGGAGAACCGGCTTTCGACATTTTCGACCTGATAAGGACACAGGAAGGGAAGGGTGTGGTAAACATACTGGCGGCCGACCGGTTGATGCAGTCACCGGTGTTATATTCCACTATGTTGTTGTGGATGTTGTCCGAATTATATGAAAATCTTCCCGAAGTAGGTGACCTGCCCAAACCAAAACTGGTTTTCTTTTTCGACGAAGCACACTTGTTGTTCGACAATGCCCCCAAAGTACTTACCGACAAAATTGAACAGATTGTCCGGCTGATCCGTTCCAAGGGCGTGGGTGTATACTTCATCTCGCAAAGCCCGTCGGATATTCCCGATAATGTGTTGGGGCAACTGGGTAACCGTGTGCAACATGCTTTGCGTGCCTATACGCCACGCGACCAGAAAGCAGTGAAGACAGCAGCGCAAACCTTCCGTCCAAACCCGGCGCTCAACACCGAACAGGTGATTACCGAGCTGGGCGTAGGCGAAGCCTTGGTTTCGTTCCTCGACTCGGCAGGGCGCCCCACGATGGTGGAACGTGCCAAGATGATGTCGCCGCATTCCCAAATCGGACCACTGACCGATGACGAACGTGCAGCTCTTGTCAAGAAATCGACCATATACGGTAAGTACGACCAATCGTTTGACCGCATTTCGGCCTTCGAGGTATTGCAGGAACAGGCAGCCAAGGAACAACAACAGGCAACCGCTGCAAAAAACCAACCTGTACCCCAGGCTCCTTCACAAACAAAACCGGCAAAGACAACCACCGCCCGGAAGCAGGAAACCGGCGTGGGAGCTACCATTTTCAAAACTGTGGTAAAGACATTGGGCAGTCGCGAAGGCCAGCAATTTATCAGGGGAATATTCGGATCTTTGATCAAGAAATAATCCTTGTCAGGACAAGGGATGCCATATCCGGAACACGGTACCACGGTTTGGTACGGATTGCACAGTGAGCGATCCGCGAAGTGATTGCATGATTTTGCGTGAAATAAACAGACCAATACCGGTTCCTGCTTTCTTTGTGGTAAAGAACGGGGTAAATATGCTTCCAACATTTTCAGGTGCAATACCGCATCCGTTATCTACGACCTCTAACAACAAACCTTGTTTATCGCATGTAACATTCAGGCTGATATACGCTTGCGGCTTGTCAGTTGCATCAACAGCATTGCGTACCAAGTTTATCAATACCTGTTCCAAAAGGCGTTCATCGGTTTGGAGGACGATACCAGAGGGTTCGGCAATTTTCAAACTAATATTTTTAGCATCGGCTTCTTCCCTGAAAAGTAACCCAATACGTTGCAGTAACCTGTTAATCTCTACCTGCGAATATACAGGCGCCGGAATAGCCGTCATGGTACGGTAATTCTCCACGAATGATGTCATGCCCCGGCTTCGTTTCCCGATAGCTTGCAAGCCCGTTTCCATATCTTGACGGTCTACCTCAGTCCAGTGTTCTTTGTGGACAATTTTCTCCAAGCTACCGATCAGCATATTGATCGGACTGGTGGAGTTGATGATTTCATGCGCCAATATGCGGATTACTTTTTGCCAAGCTTCCGTTTCTTCCTGGGCAATCTCCTGTTGAATATCCTGCAATGTAACAATATTCCACATTTCATCCGCAAACCGCACATGACTTGCCCTCACTGATAGTTTTACCGGACGCCCGGCTAATTCGGTTTTTACCAACGATTGCTCGTTCGCTTGTATGTCCATCAGCGTATCGGCCAGTTCGCGGCTGAAAAGAGCAATCTGGCTGATGTGGTTGAGACTGGGTACACGGAATAATTGAAGGGCTGTGTTATTGCAAAGCTTGATACGCCCGTTACGGTCGAATACTAACAAAGCCACGGCCAAGTGATTGGTAGTAGCCACAAAAAGCTCGTATTCCGCTTCCTTTTCCATCTTGATTTGCCGGACAATTTCTACAAACCTGCGAAAAATCAGTTCGGCATCGTCTTTGGCAGGTAAGGTTAGTATCGGCAAATCGTTGCTGAACAGGAGCGATTCGGCGAACGAAGAGATTCTTTGCTGGGGATTCCCGGCATAGTATATGATCTCTGCTACCGTAACGCCAAAAAGTAAGGTTAACAGGAGTTTAGTCGCCCAATAATATTCCAGCGTCAAACACCATCCCCACAGGCCGGCAATGCAACAAAGAATGAGCAGCCGGACAACCAGGCCACGGGAAAAAGTATTTAATGATCTTGTATTCAAGGCAAATAAAATATCATATGATCCTCAAATTCTATACTTTTTCATTTTCTCATATAACGTCGACCGGTTAATACCCAATTGCCGGGCTGCATCACTCACATTTCCGGCACAGTGTTGCATAACGGTCTGTATGATTCGCCGTTCGTTTTCTTCGAGATTGAAACTTTCCACAACAGGGGTAACACCGGATGATCTGTTTTCCGGGGTTATTGTGTCGATGAGGTCACTATCGGCAAGGATCACAGTCTTTTCAACAGTATGCCGCAATTCACGTATGTTGCCTGGCCAGTCTCGACGGCACAAGCTACGGATAGCCGTTTCGGAGAACCGGACATCTTTGCCGTATTTTGCATTGAAATGGCGGACAAAGAAATCGACCAGGCCCGGAATGTCTTCGCGACGCTCGCGCACAGGCGGTAATTCAATAACAATAGTGTTGATACGGTAAAATAAATCCCTGCGGAAACAGCCTTCGTCCACAAGGCGGTGTATATCGGCATTAGTCGCGCACACCAGGCGCACGTCCACATCTACGGAATGGAGCGCCCCCACAGGCGTTATCTGCTTGTTTTGTAGCGCCGCCAGCAACTTCTGCTGCATCGCTGGTGAAAGGTTGCCGATTTCATCCAGAAACAGTGTCCCTCCCGATGCCAGTTCGAACCGACCGGCTTTGTCAGCAATGGCATCGGTGAAAGCTCCTTTGCGATAGCCAAACAATTCGCTTTCGAACAGCGATTCGGCAATGCTCCCCATATCGATATCCACAAAAATATCACCGTGTCGGGATGAAAGGCGATGTATCTCCCTAGCCAATACTTCCTTCCCTGTTCCATTCTCGCCCAGCAGCAATATATTCGCATCGGTGGACGCAACTTTTTCAACCATCCTGTACACTACGGACATAGCCTGCGATTCACCGCGATAGAAGGAATGCCGTTTGTTGATGTTGTCCGACAAATGCTCCTGCTTCTGTTGCAAGGTATCAACCTTGCGTTTGGAACAATGCAAACGATAGGCGCTTTGGAGTGTGGCAAGTATCTTGTCGTTATCCCACGATTTGAGGATAAAATCGGTTGCGCCATTCTTAATGCCCTGCACTGCCGGCTCCACGTCGCTATAAGCTGTGATGAGTACCACCGACGGGGCAGGCTTATACTCGAAGATACGGCTCATCCAGTATAAGCCTTCGTTACCGGTGGGTGTTTGTGTCCCGAAGTTCATATCGAGTAACACCAGGTCGTACCCGTAGGCTTCAACTTGCCGCAACAGTTTCCGGGGATGATTCAAGGTGTCGATACGGTCGAAGGTATCGGAAAGCAATATACGCAATGCAACGAGCAACTCTTCATTGTCGTCGACAATTAAAATAGAACCGGATTTGTAATTCAAAGACTTAAAAGTTCAAAATTCAAGGGTCAAAATTCATTACTCGATTTTTTCCCACACTTCCTTGAGGGGTATTGTCCCGTCGCCATAATACCCCGTTATTTCCATTTTATTTTTTTTCACCGTTATCTTAAACGTCGATTTCGTATTGAGGATACGCGCACGTTTATCTTCCACAAAAACAACATGCTCGGTACAATCTTCACCTACAAGACTATAGGTGCCTCCAATGGCTTGTTTTACCAAACCGTCCTTCATATACAAAACGCTACAAAAATGAGTTGGGGTGTAAAACTTAATGTAAGTGAGTTCGCTGGGAATAATGCTGTCTTCGCCGTCATATTGCGCCGACAACAATTTCCAGGTTCCGACAAGCTTTGTCGGGTTTTTCTGCGCATGCACACACATAGCTGCAAACAACAGGGCCGTTAACATTAAAACTTTTGCTTTCATGGTCGTCATTTTTTGGTTAATATGTTTAAACTATGAATTTCATATTTTATTCAAGGTAAGAATAACTGTAACGAAAGCTTACCGGTAAGAACATCAAGATATACATGCGAAATGTTTCATAATCTATTTTGTTCTAATTTCCAAAAATACAGATAATATTTTTCTCTGAAAAATATTTTTCTGTATTTTTACAGAAAGAAGCAACATATTTTGTTTTTCACAACAAGGTCATAAAAGTATGTCTCCGGATATTTTGGCAAATTGAAAATTGATGAGGGTTACTCGTCCTTTTCTATCTCAATACTCACCTCCGTGCCTTTGCCCGGAGCAGTATGAATATGTATTTTCCCGTTGTAAGCCGATACCCGCGTACGTATATTCTCCAGCCCGGCACCAGATGTGACTGTGGAAGGATCAAATCCCCGGCCATTATCGTGGACGGTGAGCGATACTAAACCATCATCCACCATTAACTGTACGTTGATAACAGAAGCACCGGCATGTTTCACGGCATTGTTTACCAGTTCATAAGCGCAGCGATAGATGAGCACTTCCAGGCGACTATCCAGTCGCGTATCGCTGCCGTAGTAATGGAAACTCGCACCGGGAATGGCACGGCAATAATCTTCGAGCGACACGTGTAATCCGTAACGCATCAATGATTCGGGCATCAAGTGGTGCGCTACGCGACGCAGTTCGCCAATGGATTGGTCGAGTACATCCAGGGCCTTACCGAAGCGGTCTACATCCGTACCGTCCATCACCGTGTAGCTTTTCATATCTTTCAGGTTCAGTTTTACTATCGACAGCAAACCACCCAACCCATCATGCAGGTCACGTGCCAGGCGCGAGCGTTCGGCCGCCTCGCCTTCCAGTTCAGCTTGTGCCGCAATGAGCTGTTTTTCCTGTTCCAGTTGTTTTACTTTCTGTTCCGCCAATTCGCGTTGTTGTTCCGCCACTTTCCGTTTCTGTTCAGTCAACCGATGACGATAGAACAACACCCCGAAAGCCAATAAAAGAACAGCAGCACCGGCAATACTCAGCCAGATGTAAAACTGTTTTTCCTTTTCGAGGGCGGCAATCCGTAATTCCTTTTTTTCTGTTTCGTATTTGACTTCCATTTCCGTTAACAGTTCACGACTGGTTTTATCAATGTGTTTATTGATGATCCCGGCATAATTTGTTAAATATTTTGATGCTTTATCTTTGTTGCCCATGGCAATATTTGCCAAAGTGAGGTTTTGTAAAATATTAATACCTGTGTTGAGATTTGTGGAGTCAATCTCCCATGCTTTTAATGCCGCGGTTTCACATTCTTCGTAGTGTTTCCGGATACGGTAAAGATTCGAAAGCGAATTCCAAGCTCCCGCCATCATTATAGGATCGCCTATTTCTGTAGAAAGGCTCAAACAGTCGTTGGCATAATCAAAGGCCCTGTCGTCGTCTCTTTCGGCATAGACTGATAACAAAATTTCCGATATTGCCGCCTGATATACTTTATTTCCGATATTGCGGCTGATTTCGTGTGCTTTCAATGCGTATTCCAAGGCTTGGTCGGATTTATTTTGTACATAGTAAATTGCTCCAAGTTCAAAGTAAACCTGCATTTTCCCATCAGTATCACCAAATTTTTCCGTTATATTTTTGGCTCGTTCCAAATAATAGATGGCCCTTTCCGTATTATCCATTGCACGGTGAATACTGGCAATATTGCATAAAACCATGGAACAATCTTTTTCCGAACCAATATCTTCATAAATTGACAAAACCTTTGTGAAATATTCCAATGCACGGATTGCATTTTCCTGGCGACCATACAAATTCCCTATCCCTAAATAAACAGAAGCTTCCTGTTTTTTGTTTTTTGCTTTTATTGCGAGATCAAGCGCTTTTTCCCAATATACAAGCGCTGTATCATAACTCGTTTTTGTGTTGTAAATTCTACCAAAAGCTGCATTAAATTTAGATTCCATCAATTTGTTACCGTCTTTCCGGGCAAGCACCAACCCTTTTTCGGCATAAATTGAGGCGTTCTTGAGATCATAATATATATATGTGTTGTATATTTTATTGTAAAGCTCAAGTTGTTTGTCCGATGAAAGATTCGTCGTACTCAATATATTTATCAAGGAATCAGCATTTTGAGCTTTCACAATAAGTATACCCGAAAGTACGGCAAACAGGCAGATAATCTTTTTCATGGCGGAATGACGATTTGTAATTTTTGTCAAAGGTAATATCCTATTTCCATTTCTTTTCATGTGATGCAAGCAATACAGTCCTACATATATCACCATAACGATCACTCGAACTGGAATAAACAGAATTATATCCCGATCGCTACCCTCATAATAATTTCTTTTCAATAGCTATCCTCACCAGCATCATGGAGTTCTTGGCACCAAGTTTCAAAATAAGGTTCTTGCGGTAAGTCTTGATGGTTTCGACACTGAGGAATACTTTATCAGCGATTTCCTGATTGGTGTAACCATCGACGATCAGCCGGAGCAGTTCCTGTTCGCGGGTAGTGAGCCAAACCGGTTGTTCGGTGCGTTTACGCATTAGTATGTCGATCTGGTCGCACAGGAAAGTTTCACCGTCCATCACAGCTTCGATTCCGGCAATGACTTCTTCCGAAAGAGCGTTTTTCAGGATATATCCCGAAGCGCCATTGTCGAGCACCCGCCTGGCCACCGAATATTCGTCATGTGTGGTAAGTACCAGCACTTTTATGTTGGGATATTTTTGCTTCACCTCGGCGCAGAAGTCTATCCCACTGCCATCGGGCAGGTTGAGGTCGAGCAGCAGTACATCCGGAGTTTCGAAAGCCAATGCATTCCGGCATTCCGCCAACGAATGCGATGTTCCGGATACTGTTGCCGTACCCGATTCGTTGATGGAGGAACAAAGTCCTTCTACTAACATTTTGTGGTCGTCTGTTATGTGTACAGTAATCATATTGCTTATTTATGTTTCGGGTTTAAAATTACAAATTTTTTGTTTACCAATCTTCGTTATTCACCTTTCCCTTTTCCAATTCAATACTTATTTCGGTGCCATTGCCTGGTGCAGTATGTATATTCATTTTTCCATTGTATGCTGCGGTGCGGATACGAATGTTTTCAAGCCCAATACCGGATGTAACCTTGCCGGGATCGAATCCGTAGCCATTGTCCCGCACTGTAAGCGAAACCAATCCATTATTCACCATCAGCTGAACATTGATAATAGTAGCTCCCGCATGTTTTACAGCATTGGCTACCAACTCGCAAGCGCAATGATAAATGAACATTTCCAAGCGGCTGTC
This sequence comes from Bacteroidales bacterium, assembly GCA_031547085.1. Classification (GTDB taxonomy): domain Bacteria; phylum Bacteroidota; class Bacteroidia; order Bacteroidales; family UBA4181; genus JAIRLS01. The sequence goes on along the minus strand of JAVBSH010000237.1, from coordinate 3,623 downwards.
GAGACGCGGGTTTTCGCCGTAATATTGGAACTTTGCTGTCGGGACATCGCGGCACAGACCTTCGATCGACATGCGCAACCCGTAACGCATGAGCGAATCGGGCACCATGCGGCATGCGACATCGTGCAGTTCGCTGATACTACGATCGAGCATTTCCAAAGCCTTATCGAAACGGATTATATCCGGCCCATCCATAACAAAATAGCTTTTCATATCTTTACTATTGAATTTTTCTCCAAAAGTACGGTTGCATTTTTTCTCACATTACCCCACAAGTGGGAGTTTTTGTATCCGGACAAAAATACCCCCATTTGTGGGGTAGTGTAGATTTTTTCCGCGCTTTACCTTTGCAACAAAATCATCTGAGAAAATATTTTAACCTTTAATCATTATCAAATGAAAACGATTCTTCTTACATGCAGCATGATCGCATCACTATTTGTTTTTGGTGTGGCGAAAGGCCAAACCTACACGACAAAGTCCGGTGTCGGACCGTTCGAGATTGCCAGCATTGATAACAAAAGTGTGACATTCAAAGCTACAACAAAAACACCGATTTACAATGTGGCATTTGTATCGGGCGACCAAACCATTGATGCTACTTTCATATCCAATTCGGTGGGCGACATTGTATTCAGCAACGGTGCAACCGCCCGTACCGGTTCGCAATTGCTGACACCCAAAGCCAACAACTGGGAATCCGTAACTATGGACCTGCCGGTTGGCACAATGGTCACATGTAGTTTCAGCAATATCCCGGCTGGTTTTATTCCACAAAAGGTTATGTTCCAAACAAAAAAAGATGCCAATGCTATGTATTTTACTGTACCCAAAGGAAGCGTTGTAGCAGCCAATACTGTGAAGTACAAGGATCAGGCTTATGTTGTCAGCCTGGGAAATATTACGGATGATGGAAAAGGAGCCATTACCGTGGAGATTCTGACAGAAGAAAAGATCAGTATCCCGATGACGGAAAGCGGGGCTTTGGCTGCGCCGATCATGATGAAAATCGAAGCCGGTGGTAAAACAATCACTGCCAGTGATAAGGTTTCGATATTGGATAAAAGCATGTCATTTAACTTCGGGGAGGTTCCCGAAAAGGTGATCGTTTACGGCAATGACGGTAATGCCAACGGCCCAACGGTTACTTTTGATGTGAAAAAAAGCATGGTAAAAACAACGGCTGCTCCCGTAGTAACAACGACTACTGTACAGCAACCTCAACCTGCCACGCAACAGACCCAATCTGCAGTAACACAACAAACCCAACCTGTGGCACAGCAAACACAGCCAGCAATGCAGTCTACACAGCCTACGCAGCCAACAACACAGCCTGAAGTAGCATTTACCCCAAAAGCCAACTCTCTTGCAACAACCAATGATCAGCTGAAGAGATGGTATCTGGAAGCCGGTTTATCCATCGGGATCCTGGTACCTGACCCGATTGATGTGATGGCTTGTGTGGGCGGGGCTATTGACTTCGGTTTTTATATCAATCGGCACAACCGTTTGTCGATGGATATCGGTATAGGCGGCCACAAACGGGAGATCGGCACTTTCGAATATACGAAGACTTACACCGACGGCACTAAAAAGAGTTTCACCGATGGCGTAATCAACCGCAGCTATACTTCTACTTCTTTTTTGCTTTCCTATCACTATGTATTTACCCCTTCGGAAAAGTTCCACATACGTCTGGGATCATCTTTTGGAGCGATCAATTTGTCGGCATCTTATAGTTTTACACCCGAAATTGACAATGCTCCCGATAAAAACGAAAAAAGCGAAGCGATGGCTGCTTTCGGACTCAGCTTCGGTTTTACCTGGAATTTTTCCGATCGCTGGTTCCTCGACAGCGGATACAAGCTCCTGGTTAATGAAGGATTGCAACTCGATGATTTCGAGATAACAGCGCCTGCACATCAATTAAGCCTAACCCTTGGCTGGCGATTCTGAACCGACTGTAAACCGTGCCCTTCAGCGTCATGGCAACAGAGAAACAGTTGTCAAAGCGCAAGGACACTAAGGTTGATTTCGTAACATGAAAATATAATAATGCATGAAAAAGTGTTTGTCAATCCTCATTGTTGTATTTCTTGGAGGAATACGCCTGCTGGCGCAGGATTTATTTTTCCCGTCGAAAGAGGGAATGGTGTTGTGCTACAATTATCGTGACACCAAAGGAATGCTGCTTGAACATGTGTACCAAACGGTGATGCAGGTTAGCCAAAGCGACGATGAACTGAAAGTAACTTATCGTGGCGAACGTTTTTCGCCGCAAATGGAACTACTGAATACCGAAGAACTTACTTCGGGACAGTCAAATAGCGGTTTCACACTTGGTTTAAACAAAGGTCTTTTCAGCTCGTTGAGCAATTTTTCGGTTACCCAGACCGGTTCGAATTATGTAATGAAGGCCAACAAAAGAATATCTGTGAGAGCCGGAACATTCACCTGTTACGAGCATGTGTATAAAAGTAACGAGTTTTTCCATCAAATGGGTATAGCGCCTTTTCACTATGTGGTTTGGCTGGCTAAGAATGTTGGTGTTGTGAAGATTGAGGGGTACAACGCAAGAGGAAGACGGGAATCATATATGGAACTTGTGGAAATCAAGCAACTGTCTGCAACGGATTTGGCAGCAATACCCAGCATACAAGCGACAGAACAGGTTGCTCAACCCAAAACAGTCAGTGTACCATCAGCACAACCTGCTGCACCCACACCTACAGTGATCAACTTACAAGCCCAACCTGCAGAATCCCCGGCAGTCACTATACCCGTTATTCCGCCGACACAACAGGACGCTACGCCAACAGTCACCAACCAGCAAACCACCCAAGCAGTAACTCCATCAGTGCCAACTGTAATTAACCTGCAAACACAATGGGAAGCAACACCGAACAGCCCTACGGGCATTAATTTGCAGACACAACCGGAAACCGCGCCTACAACAATAGTTGCATTACCGGCACGTGCTGCCGAAACCGGCGATACCCCTTACGCTTATTGTTATGGGACGAACAGCAAATGTACGGGTCGCGATTGTTCGCAAATCAAAGTGATTACACCCGCCAGTTCGGACGTATTGGTAACGTTGAAGCAGAACGACCGGGTGGTTTCGCATGCATTTATCCGTGCCAACAGCAGTTATATTTTCTATGTCCCCAATGGTACTTATCAGCCATTTTTCTATTATGGCAGCAACTGGGATCCTGAAAAAGCAATGAAACAAACAGAATGCGGATTGCTCCAGGGAGGATTTGCCAATAATGAACATTTCGGAAAAGATTCTCCGCAAACCCTGAATAATAACCTGTTGACCTATGAACTGATTTTGCAGCAAAACGGCAATTTCAGCACCAAGCCGAGCAATCCGAATGAAGCGTTTTGATAAGCGGAGAATGGGAGGATTGGTGACTACCCATTGAGAATGGAAAAATTGCTATCCGGAAGTCGATTTTCCCAATACTAAAAAAGCCTCCTGACTTCGACAATGCGTCACCCTAAAAATTTTCCCAAAAATTTTTGCTGAACAGGGGCTCGATAGCCTTGTGCTTTGCGGTTAATATCATTGTCTTTGTCATCGTTTCCCCGCTTGCGGGTAATCTGATTTTCAACGT
>JAVBSH010000199.1:0-36057 GCA_031547085.1 Bacteroidales bacterium | reverse complement strand
CTTTACAGCACTTGGACGACTTGGTTTACAGGACAAGGGAACCAATCCGACTAGGAAGGCATGTGGAAAGAAATTTCCATCCACCAAGAAAATACTATATGAATTACAAGACTTTATAGCTTAAGTAAACGACATTGATTAATGATTGCAGAATATCAATTAATAACTTCAGATGTGCAATTAACAATCGTAGACGTGTGATTAACAATTGTACCTTTGCGATTATTAATCGCAAAGGTACAATTGTTAATCACAACCTTGTACACAGCAATCACAAACCAGTATTGTGTCAAATATTATCTGACACTGTCAGTGGAGGGAAAGAATAAGCCATCTCTAACTAAACGACATTAATTCATCATTAGCCATTGTTTCTTTCTATCTCAATACTCACTTCCGTTCCATTTCCCGGTGCAGTATGGATGTCCATTTTTCCGTTGTATACCGATACCCGTGTACGGATATTTTCCAGCCCGGCACCATCTGTAATCTTTCCGGGGTCGAATCCGCAACCATTGTCCCGAACTGAAAGCGATACCAACCCATTGTCAGTTATCAACTGTACATCGATAATAGTGGCTGCAGCATATTTCACGGCATTGTTCACCAACTCGTAAGTACATCGGTAAATGAGCACTTCCAGGCGGCTATCCAAGCGTTCGTCATCTCCATAATATTGGAAATTTGCCCCGGGAATAGCACGGCAATAGTCTTCGAGCGACACCTGCAATCCGTAACGCATGAGCGATTCGGGCATCAGGTGGTGTGCTACGCGGCGCAGTTCGCCAATGGATTCGTCGAGAACCTCCAATGCCGTGCCGAAACGGTCGACCGTACCATCCATTACTGTGTAGCTTTTCATGTCCTTCAGGTTCAGTTTTACAACTGAGAGCAAACCGCCTAATCCGTCATGCAGGTCGCGTGCCAGGCGAGTACGTTCGGCAGCTTCGCCATCGAGAACAGATTGAGTAGCGATGAGTTGCTTTTCCTGTTCCAACTGTATCACCTTTTGTTCGGCTAATTTGCGTTGCTGCTCTGCGAGTTCACGTTGTTGTTCGGCAACTTTTCGTTTTTGTACGGTCTCGCATTTATCGTGATTGATTTCTTCACTCTTAAAAAGGCATTCGGTAAAGATAAGTTTATTGAAGAAATGAATGAAAAAGCGAAAGATATAACCTCCAAAGTCAGCGAAATGGAACTTCCGTGCAAGGTGTCGTTAACACGCCCCGGCAACCTGATAGGCGCAGCCATGGGGGTGCGTGTTTTTCTAAATAGCGTAGAACAAGAAGTACTGAAAAACGGAAAGACTATTATAATGCACACCGGCTCTGTTCAAAATGAACTCACCGTGCGGTATAATGCCGACGATATGGTTCGCAGTATCCAATTTGAAGCAACGTCGGGAGGTAGTGTACAAATTAAGCTAAAGTATTCCGGAGGCGTATTGACTATTGAAGATTAATTCGGAAAAGATAAAGACGGATTTTACCAAGGAATAATGACAAAATAACATCTGTATCTTTTTTTGATAGGATTAATTTGATTTACAGGACTATTCGTATCTTGTAAATCAAGCCAATCCTGTCAAATGTATCAATAATTTTGTCAGCATTCCCAAGAATAAAAATGAATAAACGTTAGAATTGGCGGCTTCCGCTTGCGGTAGCCGCTGCCAGGGGTTTACCTTTTACCTTTTCATTCTTCGCTCTTCACGATTTCAATGCTTACCTCTGTACCTTCACCCGGTGCGGCGTGTATACCCATTTTTCCATTGTAAGCCGATACCCGTGTGCGGATATTTTCCAGTCCGGCGCCATCTGTAACCTTTCCGGGATCGAAGCCGCATCCATTATCGCGAACGGTTAACGATACCAATCCGTTATCAGTCATTAATTGTACATCGATGGCAGTGGCAGTGGCATATTTCACGGCATTGTTTACCAATTCATAGGTACACCGGTAAATGAGCACTTCCAGACGGCTATCCAAGCGTTCGTCATCACCATAATATTGGAAATTTGCCACGGGAATGGCACGGCAATAATCTTCGAGCGACACCCGTAATCCGTAGCGCATAAGCGATTCGGGCATCAAGTGGTGTGCTACGCGGCGTAATTCACCGATGGATTCATCGAGAACATCCAATGCCATACCGAAACGGTCGACATCCGTACCATCCATTACCGTGTAGCTTTTCATGTCTTTCAGATTCAGCTTCACTACCGAAAGCAAACCGCCTAATCCGTCATGCAGGTCACGTGCCAGGCGCGAACGCTCAGCCGCCTCACCGTCGAGTTCTGCTTGTGCGGCAATGAGTTGTTTTTCCTGTTCCAATTGTTTTATTTTTCGTTCGGCCAGTTCACGTTGTTGCTCGGCAATCTCCCGTTGCTGCTCCGCTACTTGCCGTTTCTGTACATTCATCCGGTGGCGGTAGAACAACATGCCGAAAGCCAGTAATAGAACGACGCCACCAGCCACACTAAGCCATATGTATAGCTGTTTCTCTTTTTCGAGGGAAGCAATACGTAATTCTTTTTTTTCAGTTTCATATTTGACTTCCATGCCGATCAAAGTTTCCTGAAGACTTTTCTTATTCTTTTGACCATTAATGTCGATATACTTATCTAAGAAATATTCCGCCTTATTTTTATTTCCCAGATGGATATAAGATGTTGCGATAATAGTAGCTAATCCGGGACTGATATCAAGATCGGTGGAATCGATCGCCCAAGCCTTAAGCGCTATGTCTATACTTTCCTTGTAACGTTTTTGATACAGGTAAACGTTCGACAATACGGTCCACGTACCGTGAAATCTAAATGGACCACCAAATTCTTCAGCCAAGCGTAAACTTTCATTGGCATATTTCTCAGCGTTATCCAAGTCTCCGTATTTCTCCAAATAGAGTGTTGACAAACTTTGTGCGCAAAGTGCTTCAAAATCCACATTATTTTCTTCCTTGCTAAGTTCTATAGACTTTAAGTAATACTCTAAACTTTTATCATATTCCTCGTTGTCATTATAATTATTTGCAAGAGCGTAATAAACAATGAGTTTTCCGTGCAAATAATCTGTTTCTTCTGCCAATGCCTTTGCCCGTTCAATATAGTACATAGCCCGTTCGTAATCGGTCAATGAGCGATAAGTTGTGCCAATGTTGACCAAAAGTGTAATGAAGTTCTTCTTATTGTCCGTTTTTTCAAAGATAGATAAGGCCTTTAAGTTATATTCCTGTTCGGCTGCAAAGTCTCCTTGCCGACTGTATATCAATGCCAGATTTGTATATAAATTGGCTTCCATATTTTTATTTTTCGCTTTAATGGCCAAATCAAGCGCTTTTTCTATGTAAACTTTTGCAGTGTCATAACTTGCCTTACAAAAGTAGTAAATACCTAAATTCCCGTTAAATGCGCAACACATTGTTATGTTTTTCCCCTTTTCAGCAAGGACCAACCCCAAATCTGCGTATTTTTTGTGCTGTTCCGGGCTGTTTAGCATATATTGTTGACATATTTTCATGTATAACTCAAGTTTTTCGTCAACTGAAAGTTCCTTTGTATTCAGTACGTTTAGCAGCGAATCGACATTTTGCGCTTGAACAACCACCAAGCTTGTAAGCAAGGCAAATAAGCAAATAATTCTCTTCATGGTTAATGTGATTTTGTTATCATGATAATACGTATTTGACATCACAAAGTTATACAAAATTCGGATTTTTGGCCTTTTGTACCATTATAATAACATACCATTTGTTATTTTTCGCCCTTTTACCGTTGTTTTTTTACGAAAAATCTCGTAGGTTTGCCGCCTGAAAAATTTAAAACCAAGCATATAAAACATGAATGGATTAAAAATTATTGTTTTGGCCAAGCAGGTGCCCGATACCCGCAATGTTGGGAAAGATGCCATGAAAGAGGACGGAACCGTCAATCGTGCTGCCCTGCCGGCAATTTTCAATCCCGAAGACCTGAACGCACTTGAGTTAGCTTTACGGGTCAAAGATTTTCATCCGGGGTCGACCGTTTCGTTGCTCACCATGGGGCCGGCGCGTGCCGCCGACATCATCCGCGAAGGATTGTTCCGCGGCGCCGATAATGGCTATCTGCTTTCCGATCGAGCTTTTGCCGGTTCGGATACACTGGCTACCTCTTATGCTCTTTCGTGCGCCATTCGTGCCATCGGCGAGTTCGACCTGATTGTGTGCGGACGACAGGCCATTGACGGCGATACTGCACAAGTAGGTCCGCAAGTGGCCGAAAAGCTCGGCATTCCACAGATCACTTATGCGGAAGAAATACTCAAAATCGAGAAGAAGAAAATCCGTGTGAAACGCCGTCTCGAACGTGGTGTAGAAGTCGTAGAAGGCCCACTTCCATTGCTGGTTACTGTTAACGGTTCGGCGCCCGACTGCCGTCCGCGCAACGTGAAACTGATGATGAAGTACAAACACGCAAAAACCATCAGCGAAACACAAAACGCTGCCGAAGACTATATGACGCTGTTCAACGAACGCCCTTACCTCAATATCAACGAGATGGGCGTAAAGGACATCGACGCCAAGATCGAAGACCTCGGATTGCCCGGCTCACCGACCAAGGTGAAGAAAATTGAAAACGTGGTGTTCCAAGCCAAAGAATCGAAACGCCTCACCGCTTCCGATTTTGACATTCAGGGTTTGATGGTGGAATTGATTGCAAATCACACATTAGGATAAAAAATAGTGACAAGTGACGGGTGACAAGTTATAAGAAGGCAAAGCCACGTAACTGATACTCGTAACTCGTAGCTCGTAACTCGTAACTAAATAGAAATGAATAGTATATTTGTATATTGCGAAGTTGAAAACGGTGTTGTAGCCGATGTTAGCCTGGAACTTTGCACCAAGGGCCGCAAACTGGCCGACCAAGTGAAATGTAAACTCGAAGCCGTGGTTATTGGCAATGGCTTGGAAGGCATCGAAAAACAGATTACACCATATGGTGTTGATGTGCTGTGGGTAGCTAATGGTCCTGCATTGGAGCCTTATACCACACAGGTACATACTTCCATCGTGGTGAAGCTTTTTGAGGAAGAAAAGCCGCAGATCGCCCTGATGGGTGCCACCAGCATCGGTCGCGACTTGGGGCCACGTGTATCGAGCGCATTGCACAGTGGACTGACCGCCGACTGTACCTCGCTCGAAATCGGCGAACATGAGGACAAGAAAGCCGGTAAGGTTTACACCGACCTGCTGTATCAGATCCGTCCCGCTTTCGGAGGGAACATCATCGCCACCATCATCAATCCCGACTGCCGTCCGCAGATGGCTACCGTCCGTGAAGGCGTGATGAAAAAAGAAGTGCTCGATCCTAATTATAAGGGTGAAGTGAAGAAAATCGACGTGAGCAAGTACCTCACTGATGCCGATATGTTGGTGAAAGTGATTGAACGTCACATGGAAAAGTCGAAAGTGAATATCAAGGGCTCTCCGATCCTTGTTTCGGGAGGTTACGGTATGGGGTCGCGCGACGGTTTTAACCTATTGTTCGAATTGGCCGACGTTATCGGCGCCGAAGTAGGCGCCTCGCGTGCCGCTGTGGATGCCGGTTTTGCCGATCACGAACGCCAAGTAGGGCAAACAGGTGTCACTGTGCGCCCGAAGCTCTATATTGCATGTGGTATTTCCGGACAGGTGCAACACACCGCCGGGATGCAGGAAAGCGCCATGATCATCTCTATCAACAACGACCCCAATGCACCGATTAATGCCATCGCCGATTTTGTCATCACAGGCGATGTTAACGAGGTAGTACCCAAGATGATCAAGTATTATAAACAAAACAAAAAGTAAAACCATTTTTGATTTTCGATTTTTGATTTTCGATTGTCAAAGCGCATCGGAATCAAAAATCATCAATCAAAAATCAAAAATATTTTAGACCAATGGCTAATTATTATACCGATAATAGAGACCTGAAATTTCACTTGACGCATCCGCTCATGAAGAGGATCGTGGAACTGCGCGAAAACAACTTTTCCGAAAAGGACAAATTTGATTATGCGCCGTTAGATTACGAGGACGCCATCGATAGCTATGACAAGGTGTTGGATGTGATCGGCGAAATATGCGGCGACATTGTTGCGCCCAACGCCGAATCGGTGGATGCCGAAGGCCCACAGGTGGTGGATAACCATGTGGTGTATGCCCGGGGTACGCAGCAAAACTTAGACGCCCTGCGTAAAGCAAACCTGATGGGGATTACGCTTCCGCGTGAATACGGTGGATTGAACCTTTCGGTTATTCCCTATACCATGGCTGCCGACATCGTGTCGCGTGCCGATGCGGGTTTTGTTAATATCTGGGGGTTGCAGGACTGCGCTGAAACGATCAGCGAATTTGCTGATGCAGATCAGAAGCAACGTTTCCTTACCCGCGTATCCGCAGGCGAAACCTGCGCCATGGACCTCACCGAACCCGATGCCGGATCGGACTTGCAGGCCGTGCAACTGAAAGCGACCCAAAAACCTGACGGTTCATGGGTACTCAACGGTGTAAAACGTTTCATCACCAATGGTGACGGTAACATTTCGCTCGTGCTGGCGCGTTCGGAAGATGGTACCAGTGACGGCCGCGGCTTGTCGATGTTTATCTACGACCGCGCTCACTATGCCGTGAAGGTACGTCGTATCGAACACAAATTGGGGATCATCGGTTCGCCCACTTGCGAATTGGTATTCAAGGATGCTCCTGCCGAATTGGTTGGTACACGTAAGCTTGGCCTGATTAAATATGTGATGGCCTTGATGAACGGTGCCCGTTTAGGTATCGGCGCACAATCGGTAGGCGTTTCGGAAGCTGCTTACCGCGAAGCATTGGCTTATGCAAAGGATCGCCGCCAGTTCGGTAAAGCCATCATACAATTCCCGGCTGTGTACGAGATGTTGGCTAACATGAAGGCTAAGCTCGACGCATCGCGTTCGTTACTTTATGAAACTTGCCGTTTTGTGGACATATACAAAACGTTGGACAAGATTTCACACGAACGTACGCTGACGCCCGATGAACGTAACGAAATGAAGTTCTACCAACGCTTGGCTGACGTTTTTACGCCATTGTTGAAAGGTATGGCCAGCGAATATTGCAACCAGTTGGCTTACGATGCTATCCAGATTCATGGCGGTTCGGGTTTCATGAAGGATTACCCGGTAGAACGCATTTACCGCGACGCCCGTATCACTTCCATTTACGAAGGAACCACGCAGTTACAGGTAGTAGCCGCCATCCGTGGTGTTACTACAGGTTCTTTCCTGAAACAAATCCGCGAAGTATATGAAGTGGCCGAAATCCGTCCCGAATTGCAGAATTTCCGTCGTACGCTTCAGGAAATGACCGCCGAATACGAAGATTGTGTGGCCAAAATAACCGCAGTGAAGGACAACGAATTCCTCGATTTTCATGCACGCCGTTTGGTCGAAATGGTTGGTAACATCATCATGGGTTATTTGCTGGTGTGGGATAGCCAACGCGACGAACATTACACCAAGTCGGCTGAGATATTCATCAAACATGCCGAAGCCGATAACAAGCATAAAAAGCACTATATTGATTCAGTAGGTCTTGAAGATTTAGGATTCTTCAAATACGAATAGATAACCGTTCATTGATCGCATTTTTGTAGAAGGTGTACATTTTTTGTACGCCTTTTTTTGTTTGTTGGTCACTGAAAATTGCACATTCGTCAAAGTAGTTGTGATAAAATTGGTTACACTACGGAAAATCGTAGCAAGGGTATTCGAAATATTGTGGAGTTTTGGCATTGATAAATTATTTATGCGGGTATGCCGAAAACCGTTCAACAGAGGCAGAAAGCCGCGACTGTCCTGCGAACAGCTTGAACAGGTTCGTGCAGCCATCGGTGAACAACCCGACATCACTCTGCAGGAATTGAAAGATAAGTTCAGTCTCCCGGTTAGCCTCTCCGCATTGAGTAAAACCATGAGAAACAAGCTCGAACTGTGTTATAAAAAAACAATATACCCAGCGGAACAGCATCGGGAGGATGTCAAAATAAAACGCGAGGCATGGAAATCCGCACAGCCTGAAATGGAGATTTGACAACCTTGTATTCATTGATGAAAGCAGTATCGATACAGGTATGACCAGGACTGTACGGGCGTGCAGCCAGTAATGAGCGTGTGGTAGACCACCCCTCCGATATCCGGTTTGAGCGTACCACTATTCTGTCATCCATACGGACAAATGGAGATATGGTTCCACTGGTATTTGAAGGTTCACTTAATGGGGAACTTTTTAAGGAGTATGTCACTCAGTGTCTTATACCTACTCTTAAAGTGGGCGATATTGTTGTGATGGACAATTTGAGTTCACACAAGGTGGAGGGTGTTATGGAGCCGATTATTGCAGCCGGTTGCCGCCATACAGTCCCGGATCTTAATCCCATTGAGATGATGTGGTCGGAAAATAAAAACCTTTCTGCGAAAGGTAAAAGCAAGAACACGGAAGGCATTGGAAGAGGGAATTGCGGATGCGCTGAGAGGCATTACCCCATCCGATATTTTAGGGTGGTTTGCGGAAAATGGATATAGTATATAATAAATTCAACTGCTATAAGGCAACAGGAAAGCCGGATGGGATAACAAATATCTATTAAATATTCTCAAAATTTAGATGCGTTTGCCCTGACCGTGTAATCGCATTATTTTTACCGGTTCCGGATAATCATTAACTTTGGGTTTTTAATTTTGAACCGGGTATAGGTCTGTTGTAAGGCAAACTATGTCCCGAAACAGTAAGAACATGATCCGTCTTTATACCCCGGTAGATCTTGAACCAATGGTCCGTTTGTTTACCCAAACTGTACACATTGTCAGCAGCAGTTACTATTCACCCGAAGAGGTGGAAGCATGGGCGCCATCGAAGCCTGATATGGAAACGTGGCGCCGATTCTTTGGCGAACGTTATACACTTGTAATGGATTCGGATAATGGCATTACCGGTTTTGGTTGTTTGGGTATAGATGGCAATACTGTGGATATGTTGTTCACACACAGTGTGCACCAAAGCGAGGGTATCGGTTCGGTAATATTGGAGGCGCTGGAAGCGGAAGCCATCAGGCGAGGAAGTAACGAGATATTGCTGACCACCAGTGCCACAGCATGGTTGTTTTATCAAAAGCGTGGTTATCAATATTACTATAGCGAAAAGAAAGTATACGGACCAGTGGTTTTCGACTGCCAGATACTACGTAAAACCCTGCCTGTTTTTCCCGATGTTCGCAGAAAAGACAGGATTCTGGATGATGGCCGGGCAATGGCATTGCTCGAAAAGGGTGAATATGGTTTTTTGTCCATGAATGCAGTTAATGGATACGGTTACGGGATACCAATTAATTATGCGCTTTCAGGTACAAGCCTTTATTTCCATTGTGCGCCGGAGGGATTCAAACTGGAGAATATCCGGCAAAACAACCGGGTGAGCTTTTGCGTGGTAGGCCATACGCAGGTTTTACCGCGTCAGTTTAGCACTGCTTATGAAAGTATTTTGGTGTTTGGCCGTATTGCTTATGATTTGCTCGAAAACGAACGTTACAAAGCGTTGGATTTGTTGGTGGAAAAATACAGTTCTGATTATGTCGATATTTCCAAAAGCTATATCAGTAAATCGTTTCACCGTACCAATATTTTGAGGTTGGATATTGAACACCTTTCGGGAAAAATTAAAAAATTGAATATCGATAATTGATAATTGAAGACACATTGAGTACCATTATTTTAGGGATAGAATCATCATGTGATGATACATCAGCGGCGGTGATCCGCGATGGATATATGCTCTCGAACATCATTGCATCACAGGAGGTACACCAGCAATACGGGGGTGTCGTTCCCGAGTTGGCTTCACGGGCGCATCAGCAAAATATTATTCCGGTAGTTGATGCCGCCCTCCGGCAGGCCGGTATCGCAGGAACAGAGGTTGATGCTGTAGCTTTTACCCGCGGGCCAGGCTTGCTTGGGTCGCTACTGGTAGGCACATCGTTCGCCAAAGGATTTGCATTGGCCACAGGCGCCCGTCTCATCGAAGTCAACCATCTGCACGCACATATTTTATCGAACTTCCTGCAGGAACAGGGGAAAGAAAAAGTTCTGCCCCGGTTTCCCTTCCTGTGCCTGTTGGTATCGGGCGGACACACACAAATTATTGTGTTACGTGATTACTTCGATATGGAGATCATCGGGCAAACCATCGATGATGCAGCCGGAGAAACTTTCGATAAATGCGCTAAGGTGATGGGGCTGCCGTACCCAGGTGGCCCGGTGGTCGACCGTCATGCCCGCGAAGGTGACAGTACCGCTTTCCGGTTTAGTAAACCCAACATTCCCGGACTTGATTATAGTTTTAGCGGCTTGAAAACATCATTCCTGTATGCACTCCGCGATCGGCTGAAGGAAGATCCGCAGTTCGTGGAAAACAATATTCCCGGTTTATGTGCCTCGTTGCAGCAAACCATTGTTGATATCCTCATGGACAAACTTATCAAGGCATCTACGCAGACGGGCATTACTGAAGTGGTGATTGCTGGTGGTGTGGCTGCCAATTCGGGCTTGAGAAACGCAATGACAGTCTTGGCTGCGAGAAAAGGCTGGACGGTACATCTTCCTGAATTCCGCTTTACCACCGATAATGCCGCCATGATTGCTATTACGGGATACTTCAAATACCTCAAGGGAATGTTTACTACCCAAGATGTTGCCCCGGCAGCGCGGTTCGAGGAGGTGAGGAATGAGAGGTGAGGAATGAGGGGGTGAGAATAGTCTCCCGGCTTATCACCTCTCGCCTCTCATTCCTCACCTCTTACTTTTGCCAAATTGTTGGTCGATATGCAAAAATGGCACTAACAGGAAAGCAGGAAGGGTACAGATCAACACCCAGATGAAAAAATGGCGGTAACCCAGAATCTCCTGTAACCAGCCGGCGGCCATTCCCGGCAACATCATTCCAGCTGCCATAAAACCTGTACATATTGCATAGTGAGCAGTCTTGTAAGATCCTTCGGCAGTGTATATCATAAACATCATGAAAGCTGTGAAGCCAAACCCGTAGCCAAACTGTTCGATAATGACGGCGACATTGACTAACCACAGGCTGTCAGGTTGCACATATGCAAGGTATACATATACCACATCGGGGAGATTGATGGCAATCATCATCGGCAACAGCCAGAATTTTAGCCCTTTGAGCGAAATGGCAATTCCACCAAGAATACCGCCCAACACTAATGCAACAATACCCAATGTGCCGTATATAAAGCCGACTGCTTCGGTGGACAACCCCAATCCGCCGTCCGCTTGCTGGTCGAGCATGAACAGGGAAGCGATCTTTAGCAGTTGTGATTCGCCCAGGCGGTAAAGCAGTATGAAGGCCAAAGCGGGAATAATACCTTTCTTCCTGAAAAACGAGGCGAATGTGCTGAAAAACTCTACCAGGATATCCGTAAAGCTACGTTTATCGACATTTTTATCCGTTTCGGGTTGTGGCAATACCAGGTAATGATAGATGCACAACACGATGAAAAATGTAGCCGCAAGGCCGAAAGTCAACGACCATGCTGTTTGGATGTTTCCCGTAGACTTTTCCAACAACCCGGCCAGCATCACCAGTAATCCTTGTCCTGTGATCATCGCTACGCGATAAAATGTACTGCGGATACCCACAAAATAAGATTGCTGGAAAGAGGTGAGTGCCAACATATAAAATCCATCGATGGCAATATCGTGCGTGGCCGAACTAAATGCCAGCAAAAAGAAAATAGCCATCGTGATCCGGAAGAACGAGGGCGCTGGAATGGTAAGTGCCACACAGGACAATCCTGCACCAATCACTAATTGCATGACGATGATCCACCACCGCTTGGTTTTGAGTATGTCGACGACAGGGCTCCAAAGCGGCTTGATTACCCAGGGTAGGTTCAGCCAGCCGGTATACAAGGTGATGTCAGCATTCGAAATGCCCATCCGTTTATACATGATCCCGGCTACGGTCATCACAATTACATAAGGCAGTCCTTGCGAAAAATATAATGTGGGGATCCATGCCCAGGGATGCAACAGTTTAGTTTTCATCGGAGTCATCTTTTGGAATATCTTCGTTTCGGCGTTCATCGCTGATTTCTTCCAAGCCGATAACATCCAGCAGTTTTATCTTTTTACCGTCAATTCCCACTAATTTCTTAGCGGCAAAAGCCGAAAGTGTCCGGATAGCATTGGATGTAGACATGTTCGACAGGTTAGCGATGTCTTCGCGTGACAGGCATACCTTCAAGGTCGTTTCGTCATCCTCATACCCGTAGGTGTCGCGTAAGAAAAGGAGCGATTCGGCCAGCCGTCCCGGGATTTGTTTCTGTGTGAGTGTCATTGTCCGGAAATACGAAAAGCCAAGTTCGCTTGCCAACGACTTGATAAAACGGATACACAGCCGGCTGTTGGCATGCATCAGGCTGAACAATGTTTCACGGTCGAGGCTTGCCACCACCGAATTTTCGATGGCCATGGCCGAAGCAGCATGTACTTCGTCGGCAAAAAGTGCACGGTAACCAATAAATCCTATCGGTTTTGCCATACGGACAATTTGTTCGCGACCACCTACACCTTCCTGAAATACCTTTGCCTTACCGCTTGCCAGGCAAATCAATCCGATAGGAGTATCTCCCGCACGGCATATATATTCACCCTTCCGATACCTCCGCACGATCAAACGGCTACGAAAAACCTGTTTTTCCCTATCGGTAAGCACATAGAATACCGAATCGGGATCATCTAAAAACGTTTTGCAAATTTCCATCTAAAAAAGACCGTAAGACGTGTAAGACATGTAAGACCGTAAGATAAAGAAATAAGATCGCAAAATTTCAAACTCTTACCATCTTACACGTCTTACGATCTTACGGTCTGTCTATTGTATGATTCCTTTTTCAGTTAATAGATATGCCATTTCCTGTTGCATCTCCATTGCTTTTTGAGCAGCTATTTCGGCAAAGTTTTCGCTACCGTCGGCAAAGATAATGGCACGCGACGAGTTGACCAATAACCCGCACTGGTCGTTCAGACCTGCCTGTGCTGTTTCGGACAGGCTGCCTCCCTGGGCGCCCACTCCCGGTATCAACAGGAAATGATCGGGAATGTACCTGCGGATATCTTTTAACATATCGGCCCTGGTGGCACCCACCACATACATCATATTATCCACAGTGCCCCAGTGTTTCGACTGGTTGATTACTTTCTCGAACAGCATCAATCCGCCGTATTTGTCCTCAGTATATTGGAATGTCGAAGCTCCCTGGTTGGACGTTAGTGCGAGTATAATCGCCCATTTGTCTTTGTAACCGATGAAAGGTTTTACCGAATCCTCTCCCATGTAAGGCGCTACAGTGACAGCATCAAACCCGATCGTGTCGAAAAAGGCCTTGGCATACATTTTCGAAGTGTTACCGATATCGCCCCGCTTGGCATCGGCAATCAGGAACATGTCCGGATAGTTCTGCCGTATGTAATCGACGGTCATGCGAAGGTTGACCCACCCTGATACACCGTATGCCTCATAAAAGGCCGTATTGGGCTTGTAAGCAACCGTGTAAGGCGCTGTGGCATCAATGATCCGCTTATTGAACTCGAAGACCGGATTTTGTTCTTTTTTCAGGAACTCGGGTATCTTTCCGAATTCACTGTCAAGACCAACACACAGGAAACTGCGTTTTTCTTGTATTTTTTCGAATAATTCTTTTGAATTCATCTGTTTATATTTCTATTTTTTAAGATCAGATGTATTGTCCATGGACAATTATTATAACTGGTGCACATAAGTTCATGGACAGTTCATGGTTTAATGGATGATTTCGGCAAATGTACAAAAAATAGGAATGGAAATAAGAAATACATTACAACGCAGCCGGAAAACTTTTATCTTTGCTTTCCATGTAAAAAGCAGCACAATGCATTATAAACCGAGATGATCAGTACTTTGCGTCTATCCTTCATATTCTCTCTGTTGTTCCGCGAAGTGACATTCCGGGTATCCGGGCGGGAAAAAACACTTTACCTGACATTCGACGATGGTCCAACTCCTGGCATAACCCCGCTGGTTCTGGATATGTTGGATCAATATGGAGCAAAAGCCACCTTTTTTGTTTGCGGCCGTCAAGCGGAAAATCATCCTGAATTACTGCAACAGATCCGCAATGAGGGACATCTTATCGGCAATCATTCCTATAGCCATCCAAACGGATGGAAAACCAATACACGCAGTTACCTGGAAGATGTGGAAAGGGCGCAACGTGTAGTACAGAGTCGTTTTTTCAGGCCGCCTTACGGAAAGTTGACCCCACTCCAATATTTCCGTTTGCGAAAACACTACCATATCGTGGTGTGGGATGTAATGTGCGGCGATTACGATAGTAGCCTTAGTCCTGAAACCTGTTTCGGTAATATCCGGCAATATGCTGTACCGGGCTCGGTCATCGTATTCCATGATTCCGGACAAGCAGCTCCTAACATGCTTCATGCACTGGCACAGACATTGAAAGTTTATGGTGATGAAGGATATGTGTTTAAAAGCCCATCCTTTTGAATGCTTGTCTGACTCGTGTAAAGTCGAGTCTGGGCTCGATAATTTAGTATCTGTCATCAAATAACAGAAGATCATTGCAATATCCCAAGCAACCTTTTTCCATATTATTTGTTTCTATTGATATTTAATAACATATATTAATAGAATCATCATGAATAAAGCAGAATTGGTAGATGCCATGGCATCATCAGCCAAATTATCGAAGGCTGACACAACAAAAGCAGTTGATGCTATTGTAAAGTCCATAAGTAAATCGTTGAAAAAGGGTGAAAGGGTTATGTTGATAGGTTTCGGAACCTTCTCGGTAGCTAAAAGGGCTGCCCGTATGGGACGCAACCCCCAAACAGGAAAACCCCTCAAAATTGCTGCGAAGAAAGTTGCTAAATTTAAAGCAGGTGCAGCATTAAGCAAAAAAGTATCTTAAAGATAGTTATTGCCTTTTGTCATTAGCCCTTTCAGGATTTGTCTTGAAGGGGCTTTTACGTTGTTTCCTTAACACCCCAGCAGGTTTTAATTTGGATTAGAATCCCTAAATCTCCCCATCGTCTTTCATTCTTCGCAGTATTTCAATAACCTTATGTTCCTTAATGCCGGTTTTCCTACTGAGCGTTTCAACATCCTGCCGGAGCGGCATCTCACGAACCGCATTGCGGATACGATCCCAATCATCACCGGATATTTCCTGTTCCTGATGTCGTATACAGTAGTCGCATTGTCCGCAAGGGATCGCATTTTTTTCACCAAAATATCCGAGCAACATGGCGCTACGGCAGTGGTCACCGCTTTCCACATAATGTAACACCGCTTCAATATGTTCCTGCATGATGGTCTTGCGCACTTTATAGTTGGCAGTCGATATGGTAAGGAATTTTCCGTCGATACGTTCGCGTGTATACGTAATCACCGATTGCCGGCGGCGGGGAATGTAATTGATAATTTTCATCTGATCGAGTCGTTTCAGATATTCGTAGATGACATCAATGCTGACTTTCGCGTTCTTGGCCAGCATGCTTTCGTCGATGGTGACGTACTCCGAAAAGAACCCGGAATAGGAACGCAGCAACAACTTGATGAACTTATCAAAATCTTCGCTGGAAACCTGGAAACGATACAGATCGTCGCGTTGCACTAAAAAATATACTTTTGCACCGGAACGCGGGTCTTCATCATATTGGATATAACCTTCGCGTTCAATCAGTTTAAGGGCATGAAAAACCGTAAGCAGTTCGAACTTGTAAGCGGCAGCGAAACGTTCGAGCGAAAAATCGAGCGGGATGTCGCGGCCACCGCCCAACGGTACCTGTAAATAGTTGCCCAGCGCATGATATACCCGTCGTATCATGTCCGGTTCAGGAAAACTTACCCGCATACGTTGTTCGAGTTTATTGCGGTCGGCTTTTTCGTAGAGCAGGACTGCATATGATTTTTGCAAATCGCGCCCGGCACGTCCGGCTTCCTGGAAATATGCCTCCAACGTGTCGGGCAAGTCTATATGAATCACAAACCGCACATCGGGCTTGTCGATACCCATCCCGAAAGCATTGGTGGCAACAATCACACGACAATCGCCATCCTTCCACCGGTCTTGTTTTTCCGAGCGCGATTCGTCGCTCAGGCCGGCATGGTAAAAATCCGCAACGATACCGTTACGTTGCAGGAATTGTGCCGTCTCCCGCGTCTTCTTCCGGTTGCGCACATATACGATACCGCTTCCCGGGAAACGGCTGAGTGTTTTAAGTAAATATCGTTGTTTGTCCTCAATCTGGCGCACGAGGTAAACCAAGTTTTTCCGCTCGAAACTTGTTTGTAGCACATTGGGGTTCTGAAACCTCAGTTGGTGCTGTATGTCTTCGACCACCGCCGGGGTGGCGGTAGCAGTCAGCGCAAGGATAGGGACTTCGGGCAACAGTTCCCGGAAATCGGCTATTTGAAGATAAGAAGGGCGGAAATCGTACCCCCATTGCGAGATACAATGCGCTTCATCCACGGCAATCAAGTTTATCTTCATTTCCCGGATGCGCGTCCTGAAAATATCGGTATGCAAACGTTCGGGTGAAACATACAGGAATTTGTATCCACCATAAATGCAGTTGGTCAATTCAATGTCTATTTCGCGTGAGGTTAACCCCGAATATACAGCCACCGCTTTGATCTGGCGTTTTTTTAAATTCTCCACCTGGTCTTTCATCAAAGCGATGAGCGGGGTGATGACGATACACAAACCATCCTGCGCCATTGCCGGAACCTGGAACGTGATAGACTTTCCCCCTCCGGTGGGCATCAATGCCAGCGTGTCCCGTCCTCCCATTGCCGAACGGATAATATCCTCCTGCATAGGCCGGAACGAGTCGTAGCCCCAATATTGCTTCAGTACGGATTGAATATCAACCATCTTTCATATCTGCATATGTTTCACAATGAATGATCCGTTAATGGTGGAACTGACAATTATTTACCTATAAGGCAAGCCTTACCGGCGCTATCGGTATTACCGGATCGTGATCTCACGATTCCCGTTGATCAACTCCTTTATAGTAACATGGCAGACGTCGGCAGGAAGCGCCATTTCTGCTTTTTCTGGCCATTCCACAAAACAATAACCTCCCGATGCAAAATATTCTTCGCATCCGAAATCAAATACTTCTTCAGGCTTATTGATCCGGTAAAAATCGAAATGATAGATCATCCCGTTGTTACCGGCATTATATTCATTCACCAATGCAAAAGTGGGGCTGGTAACTGTTCCGGGTACTCCCAATGCCTTACAAAGCGCCTTGATAAAAGTCGTTTTACCTGCTCCCATTGTCCCATAAAATGCAAAGTGCTTGCGTCCGCCGGTCAACCGGAGAAACTCCCGGGCGGCCTGGTCAATACCGTCCAATGGTGTCTCAATCGATGTCATACGGCGTTTCCTGGTATACGTAATAATTGAGCCAGTTGGTGAAAAGCAGGCAGGCATGGCTTTTCCAACGCATCAGAGGCGTTTGTGACGGATCGTCGTTGGGATAATAATTATACGGAACTTGTATGTCAAGGCATTTCGCCATATCGCGTTCGTATTCGGCACTAAGCGTCAGGGCGTCGTATTCGGAATGACCGGTGACAAAAATACGGCGGCTTTCAACATCCCTGACCAAATAGACACCCGACAGTGTCGATTCGGAAACAATTTCGAGCCGGGCTACCTTCTCAATGTCTTCGCGACGAATTTCCGTATGGCGCGAGTGCGGCACCATGAATTCATCATCGAATCCTCTTACAATAGGCGCTTTAGGATTATTCAATGTATGTGGGAAGATACCAAACATTTTTTGCGGCAATTGGTATTTCGGCACACCGTAATGATAGTATAATCCTGCTTGGGCAGCCCAACAGATGTAGAGTGTGGATGTGACATTATGTTCGGCCCAATCCATGATCTGTGTTAATTCATCCCAGTAGTCGACCTCTTCGAATTCAAGCATCTCAACAGGCGCTCCTGTAATGATCAGTCCATCGAAACGTTTGTGTTTCACTTCGTCAAATGTTTTGTAGAAGGTCTGTAAATGCTCGATAGGCGTATTTTTCGATGTGTGGCTGAGCGTATTCAATAGGGTTACTTCCACCTGCAACGGCGTGTTGGACAGCATCCGGAGCAAATGTGTTTCGGTAGTGATCTTTACAGGCATCAGGTTTAGCAACAACAACCGCAAAGGGCGTATATCCTGATGGATGGCACGACTTTCAGTCATCACGAAAATATTCTCTTCTTTGAGGATTTCGAGTGCGGGCAGATGATCGGGTATGTTAACCGGCATGTTTTGAATGGTTTTCGATTATTTGGATGACAAAATTACTAAAAAACAACTGGCATACAACTGATTTTTGTCAGACTTTTCACAAAATAAAAAATCCCCGTAAGCAACCAGTGCCTGCGGGGATTTCATTCAAACCAAATTTAACGTTTCTTCTTATCCAACCGTTGTAATCCGTCCTTTTTTGTCATGATCCATTTGCAATCGTTGTTAGAACGCGGGAACCAACGTCCGAGTACCCGGTCGTGACACAAAGCATTGTCGGCAACAATAACAGTACCCTCGGGAACATAAAGCACCACGTCCAGATCCTGAAACTTCCACTTATTCTGCGGAGTCACCGTGAAGTACGGATCGAAAGTCAGCAGGGAATCGCGCACCTCAACATTATACATGATGCTTTCCGCATACTGGTATGCAGCTCGCTTGCTTTCGCCTTTCGATTCCCGTTTGAACCGCAGTTTTGTCTGCCCGTCTTCACTTTTTTGAACGTGAAGGTTCGGCTTCCCGTAGAAATATTCGTTATCCTTATCAAAGTAGACTTCCATCGGGTTATTCGAAATCTGTAATTTCGAAGTAGCCATAGCAAGATAAAGTGTATCAGACGTATCTACCTGGCGTGCTTCCACGACTTGGTCATTACGCCACATGAAGTTACGAGCCTGGGAAAAACAAACGATAAGACTTGTAACAATCGCCGCAATCCATACCACTGACAATGCCACATGTAACAATTTATGTTTTATCTTAAAGCCAACAATTAGTTTGACACCCCAGAATATAAGTGCAAATACCAGCAAAGCCACTATCAGGACAGCGCATATCATCAATACAGTATATGAAGCCGGAGAAATGATGTGTCGGAATAACTCGGTAAATGACAGAAAGTCCCATTCCACCTTATGAGTGAATGCCAAGTCCTGTACAAGAACCACTCCAATAACGGCAACCCCGAAACAAATTCCCGCAAAACACAGGAACAACCCTACCAAGATGGTAACAACACGCCAAACCACACCGAAAACCCTATTGAAAAATTCACCCGCTTCGTTCAGGAAATTGCGGAATGACTGTTTGAGCGAAGGGTTGGAAAAACTTTCCTTGATATTCTTCTCAATATTGCTGATGGTTACCGGTTCACCACGCATTTCGAGTTTTTGTGTGGTGGTTTTGGCTTTGGGAATAATAACCCAAAGGATAAAATAAATCAAAACAGGAGTAGCATGGAACGGTATAAATCTGATAAATGGAAAAAACACAAAGAACAGGAAGATCAGACGTATGATGATAGGGTTGATCCCCAACCAAGCGCCAAGTCCTGCACAGACACCACCAAGATAACGATGGTCGGGGTCGCGGTACAAGTGCCTCATCGGTTTTTTAGGTTGTACCGGACGCGGCTTCTTTTCATTGTCATGCACCTCATCGGCATCCGCACCGGCGATATCTTCCGGTGTGCCGAGTGTTTCGATCACTTTCGCCACATCCGCCAGAGTCACTACCTGATTGACACCGCCATCGCGCTCTGCAAACAACTCGGAGATACGCGCCTCAATATCGGCGATAATTTCACGACCTCCCTGCTCGTTTTCAAAATATTTACCCAATGCATCGAGATACGAGCCAAGTTTGCCGTATGCATCATCGTCGATGCTGAAAACAATACCATTGACATTAATGGTTTCTACACGTTTCATTTTAATATGATTAGGTTGTTTGACGATTGTTACGAAGTTTATTAACCGAATCGACCAATTCCTGCCACGAGGCATCAAGGTCGGCCAGAAAACGTTTACCTTCCTCAGTGATGGAATAGTATTTGCGTGGTGGACCTTGCGTCGATTCTTCCCAACGGTAAGCCAGTAGTCCGGCATTTTTCTGCCGGGTGAGCAGTGGGTATAAAGTACCTTCCACAACAATCATCTGCGCCTCTTTCAGCCGGTTGATGATGTCGGAAGCATAAGCATCGCCGTCAGACAATACGCAAAGGATACAATACTCCAGTATTCCCTTGCGCATCTGGGCCTTTACATTATCGGCACTCATGATTATGCAGTTAACAATTTCGGGGATTTAGGTATAATAATCCAAAGGATGATATACAAACAGAAACCTATAAATCCCATGAAAAACGCAAACACAAAAAGTATCCGTACAATCACCGGGTCTACTTCAAAATATTCGCCCAACCCTGTGCACACACCGGCAATCATCTTATCTTTCGGTTGCCTGTACAATCTTTTTTCACCCAGTGAAGCCGTAGCTGCCTGATATTCCGATGCTGAAAAGCCAAACTGATACAGTGCATCCACCACATCGGGATATGTAATTACAGTTTTATTGCCACTAAGTTTTTGTTCCAGCAGATCAGACACCTGTACTTCCAATTCCTGCTTTTTCCATTGACTGCTTAATACATTATTTAAATAGGTATAAGCATCTTCTTCGATTTGAAACATCTTATTCCCAAGATGTATTGAAATTACTTTTTTCATGACAATGATTTTATAAGAGATGATTAAAAATGACAATGCAAAGATATGAATTATTTTTAGTACCATGCATAACAAAGTACTGATTTTTTGAAAATATTTTTGTGTTGTATTTAAGTATTTGATAAAAAGCGAATTGCATTGAAAAAAATATTCGTTTCAGGAGTTAGACAATCAGTTTTAATTTTTTTATAGATTAATTAACTTTTTTTAATATACAGAACATCTTATTTTTGCACTTGTTTTTAGGTTAAATGGTTATACGGAGGCTGTGGGCTGGATTCTATATTCCGGCAAACCCCGAATCCGTCGCTTGATCGTGATAATTAATTTTATGGCACTTATATAATATGAATGAATCAGTAAACATCAAAGAATTAAACGAACGTATCCAACAGGAAAGCGCATTTGTTGATCTGATAAGTATCGAGATGAACAAAGTCATTGTCGGACAGAAGCATTTGGTAGAGAGCCTGTTGTTGGGTTTATTGTCCGATGGACATATTCTGCTCGAAGGTCTTCCAGGTTTGGCAAAAACATTGGCCATCACCACTTTGGCTACAACCATCGATGCCAAGTTCAGCCGCCTGCAATTCACTCCCGACCTGTTGCCTGCCGACCTTCTCGGTACAATGATCTATAGCCAGAAAGAAGAACAGTTCCTGGTGAAGAAAGGCCCTATTTTCGCCAACTTTATCCTCGCTGACGAAATCAACCGGTCGCCTGCCAAAGTACAAAGTGCATTACTCGAAGCCATGCAGGAAAAGCAGGTAACCATCGGCGGGCAAACTTACCAACTTGACCGGCCGTTTCTTGTACTGGCCACCCAGAATCCTATCGAGCAGGAAGGAACCTACCCGTTGCCCGAAGCGCAGGTCGACCGTTTCATGCTCAAGGTAGTGATAGATTATCCGTCGAAAGCCGAAGAACAGCAGATTATCCGCGAAAACCTCGGCCAAACATTTCCCAAAGCCAGCACGATACTCAAACCCGCCGACATCATGAAGGCACGCGATACTGTTAAGGAAGTGTATATGGACGAAAAAATCGAACGTTATATCCTCGATCTGGTGTTTGCCACACGTTACCCAAATGAATATAAGCTCGATAAGCTTAAACCGATGATCACTTATGGAGCATCGCCCCGTGCAAGTATCAACCTTGCGAAGGCGGCTAAAACGTATGCGTTCATCAAGCGCCGCGGATATGTTATTCCCGAAGATGTGCGGGCGATATGCTACGACGTGTTGCGTCACCGTATCGGCCTGTCGTACGAAGCCGAAGCTGAAAATATGACATCGGTGGACATTATCACCGAAATCATGAATGCAGTAGAGGTTCCTTAAGAATAATTGGAAGTTCTTTTTTTGGAGAATTAGTAAGGTAACCCAATCAGATATGAAACAATGCCTAATAGTAGTAGCTGTTTTATGCATCGTGACAGATGTTTATGCTCAAGAGGAAATCCGCAAGGAAAGAAAAAATTATATAGGAAATCATGTTTCCTTCGGTAAGAGTGATTTTTTCTATTCTTCTGTTGGCGGCGCCACTTTGAGATCCTATTCTGGGGAAAATTATTTTAGAATAGGGTTTGATTATGCTCGCCGGTCTGATTACATAGAGTTCTGCACTGGATTATCTGCCACATTCAATAATATGGGACTTTCTTCTTACTCATGGAGTGCTGGTGGTGGTAGGAGTAGCACTTCTTCTGAAACATTTTTTATTTTTTCCATACCAGCGCATTTAAAGATCTATATATTGAAATACATCTTCCTTGACGGTGGTGTCAATATCAACTATCATCCGAGTATGGGTTACACTTGGGGTGTTGCACCAGGCATGGGTACTGGGCTCTCATATACGACGTGGTCTGGATTATGTTTTTCTATAGCGTTTAACATGCAGTGGAATATTCTCAGCCTTTTTGGTGCGGATGGCGCTTCCATGGATGATAGGCTAATTCAGAAGGGTGTTAACATTGGCGTCGGATACAGGTTTTAAACAATAGCAAGACAATATGGAATCAACCGATTTACTGAAACGGGTACGGAAGATTGAAATCAAGACGCGCGGATTGTCGCGGCACATCTTTGCAGGCGAATACCACAGTGCGTTCAAAGGGCGTGGTATGGCATTCAGCGAGGTGCGTGAATACCAGTATGGTGACGATATCCGCAATATAGACTGGAATGTTACGGCGCGTTTCGACCACCCGTACGTGAAGGTATTCGAAGAGGAACGCGAGCTGACAGTGATGTTGGTGGTGGATGTGAGTGGTTCGCGTGAGTTTGGAACGACTATGCGTTTCAAAAAAGCGTTGATGGCTGAAATATCAGCCGTTTTGGCTTTCTCAGCCACTCAAAACAACGACAAAGTAGGGGTTATCCTGTTTTCAGACAAAGTAGAGAAATTTATCCCGCCCAAAAAAGGACGGCAACATATCCTGCGTGTGATCCGCGAACTGATTGAATTCGAACCTGAAAATACACAAACGGATGTAGCAGTGGCTTTACAATATCTCACCAATGCCATCAAAAAACGAAGCACGGCTTTCATAATATCCGACTTTATCAGTCCCGCGTTCGAAGATGCATTGAAAATAGCATCGCGTAAGCACGACGTGGTAGCCCTTCGCATCTATGACGCTCACGAAGCGCAAATGCCGTCTATCGGATTAGTACAATTCCGTGATGCAGAAACTGGACAAACGCTTTGGGCTGACACTTCGAGCGCCAGAGTACGCGACCAGTACAAGCAGTATTGGAACGGTATCCAACGTAAGCTTGACGAAACTTTCCGCCGTAGCGGCATCGACAATACTTTCATCCGAACCGATGAAGATTATGTAAAACCGATGATGAAGCTGTTTAAGCAGAGAGGATAAAGATTTTTAATTTTTGACTACAAATCAGATAATTAAACATCGAAAGGATATGAAGACGGTCGACATACAAAACTGTACGGATTTCAAGGACAGCATGTTTAAAGTATTTGTTAATGGCGAAGAACATGTGATGCGCAATCAGTTTTTGAATGTCCAAGTGTCCGACGACGAACCTATCAGGGTGAAAGTCAAATACAGTTGGGATGGTTCACCTGTATATACCTTCAATCCTAAAGACAATATGTTGTTGCGAATACAAGTTAATAAACAAATTGCAAATTATAGAAGTACGATATGGTTATTAGCTTCCTTTCTTTTGGCGCTTGTCTTAGGATATTTTTATGGCAATGGTCGTTTTATAGCGTTTCTTCCAAGCATTTTATTGCTTCTTCCATTGATTCATCAAACCATTAAAAGAAAGAAATATTTTATTATTCAGAAAGTTGCATAGTAGATATCTAAAATCAAAAATGGCATGGACGACATTGTAAAATTTAACGCGGTTGAAAGCAAAATCATCACTATACGTGGCCAGCAGGTGATAATTGACAGTGATGTAGCGGAATTGTACGGGGTGGAAACTAAACGGATAAATGAAGCTGTTAAAAACAATCCCGAGAAATTTCTTGAAGGTTATATACTGGATTTGAATAAGTTTGAATGGGAAAACTTGAAGTCGAAAATTTCGACTTCAAATTGGGGTGGAAAAAATAAATTACCCAAGGCCTTTACTGAAAGGGGATTATACATGCTGGCCACCATCCTCAAAAGTGCCAAAGCCACGCAAACCACAATTGCCATTGTAGAAACGTATGCCAAGATGCGTGAATTGTCGCGCACTGTGGCCGAACTGTCGGAATCGCCGGAGGAATTTCAGCAAAAGTCGTTGATGCAGAAAAGCGGCGATATTATTGCCGACTTGCTGGGCGAGGACATGAAAACTTCCGATACAGAAACAAGCATTGAGTTGAATTTTGCCGTCCTCAAATTCAAGCACACCATCAAGAAACAAAATAAAAAGCAATGACTTAAACATTCAAATTAAAGTATTATGATTGTTGAAAGAATAGGTAACGAAAAAATTGTCATCACGTTGGGAAATACAAATGATACATTTGGTATCCAACGATTAATAGATTATGCACGATATCTGGAAGCGACAGCACTGTCGAAGGCCAAACAATCGGATGTTGACCGTTTAGCGGATGAAGTGAGTACCAACTGGTGGAATAATAATAAAAGTAGGTTTGTGAAATGAGAGTGATCGTAGACGCTAATATTGTTTTTAGCGGGATACTGAACTCGACAGGAAGTATCGGCGATTTGCTGGTTAATTCCGGGCATGTTTTTAATTTCATAGCACCCGACTTTTTACGGATAGAAATACGATCACATTACCCAAAGCTTATTGAAATATCTAAATTATCATTGGATCAAATACAGGAAGCTGAATACCAAGTTTGTAAATCAATCACCTTCATTTCCGAAGAACAAATTAATCTTGAAAATTGGGGATTTGCTCACAAACTGGTGAATGACATTGACCCTAAAGATATTGTGTATATTGCGTATGCAAAACAATTCAGATGTAAGCTTTGGACTGGCGACAAGCGTTTGGCAAAAGGCCTTTCATTAAAAGGATATAAAAACATATTGATTACAGACGATTTGCTAAAATTAAGAAAATCAAAAGAGTCTGGCAAATAAATAAAACCAAAATGGAAAAAATCATTTACGGGATACAGCAATTAGGAGTTGGCGTGAGCGATGCCGCGGCGGGGTTTCAATGGTACGGACGGATGCTTGGCGCAGATGTCAAAGTGTTCGACGACAGCAATGTGGCTACTTATATGGCGCAGTATATGGGTGGCAGTCCACATCAGAAACATGCCATTCTTGCAGCCAACCTTCAGGGCGGCAGTTGCTACGAGATATGGCAGTTCATGGACAGGACTCCACAAGCCCCGAAAGAAGAGATTTCCATAGGTGATTTAGGTATATATGCCGCCAAAATAAAGGCCAAGAATATCCATGAGGCGCACAAGGACATCAAACGCAAAGGCGGTGTGGTGAGTGACATCCTGCAAAACCCGGATAAGCAACAGTTCTTTTACATGGACGACCTTCACGGCAATAAGTTGCAGGTGATTGAGTCGTACGAATGGTTCAAACCGAACAAGCGTCGTACCACAGGTGGCGTTTACGGGTGCATCATCGGGGTGAGCGATATAGAACAATCCCGTAAGCTTTATAGCGATGTGTTGGGCTACGATATGGTAGTATATGACGAAACCGGCGTATTTACGGACTTTGCGCCCTTGAAAGGTGGCGAAAGCAAATTCCGCCGTGTACTACTCACTCATTCAAAAGAACGACGTGGAAGTATGGCGGCATTACTCGGCCGCAGCCAGATAGAATTAGTACAAGCCTTGTCCGAAAAGCCGCAAAAAATATTCGAAGGTCGATATTGGGGGGATATTGGTTTTATCCATTTATGTTTTGACATTCATGGCATGGAAGCCCTGAAAGCGGAATGCGCTGCGGCAGGTTTCCCGTTTACGGTCGAAAGTGATAACGCTTTTAAGATGGGCGAAGCGGCAGGCCACTGGAGTTACCTCGAAGATCCTGACGGCACATTGATAGAGTTCGTGGAAACCAAAAAAATACCTTTTGTGAAGAAATGGAACTGGTATCTCAACCTCGAAAAGCGTAACCCGCATAAGCCGTTGCCACGCTGGATGATCAGTGCACTGGGAATGAACCGGGTGAAAATGTAAGGATTGAAGGTGTTGGCCTGCGGGTCTTTGAGACCCAGCAGGTCAGAAATGCACTCGATTATTACGCCACCAAAGCATAAAATCAAAAATAGACAGTCAAAAATCAAAAATGATCAGATATTTCATTACATTATTTCTTGTTATCATAACGTTTGTAGGTGCTGGAGCGCAGTCCGTACAGGTCAATGCGCAATTCGACAGCACGGCAATGATGATTGGCGACCAAATCAAGCTGCGTATCGAGCTGGAACGGCAAAAAGATGTACGTGTGCAGTTTCCCGCATGGGTGGATACGTTAACCCGTAATATTGAGATTGTTGAGGCCTATCCTATTGACTCAATAAAGGCAGCAAATGGTATGATCCGTTTGAAACAGGATATCCTGGTAACGAGTTTCGACAGCGGTCGTCACGTGTTGCCGCCAATTCGTTTCCCGTTTGTAGCTGACGGGCATGCTGATACTATTGCTACGCGGCCGATATACTTAGATGTGCTTACCATGCCGTTGGATACTACGCAAAATATCGCCGACATCAAGCCTATCTATAAGATGCCGATTAGTTGGGCCGATATCTGGCCGTGGCTGTTGCGTTTCGGGTTGTTATTGTTGGGCGCCGTTATTATCGCGTTCGGTATTTACGCTTTTATCCGTTGGCGCAACAATAAACCGATTTTCAGTGTACCCAAGCCCGTCGAGCCTCCGCATATCATCGCATTGCGCGATTTAGACAAGCTGCGGGGCGAGAAGTTGTGGCAGAACAACCGCACAAAGGATTATTATACCCGCTTGTCGGATGTTGTGCGAACGTATATCGAAGGTCGTTTTGGCGTGATGGCAATGGAAATGACCAGTGATGAAATATTGTCGGGCTTACGGAATGCAGATTTCGAAGACAATAATCTGGTCGATCGCCTCCGTAAGCTATTTTCGTTGGCCGATCTGGTGAAATTTGCCAAAGCAGAGCCGCTTCCCGATGAAAATGAAACATCGATGCTTGATAGTTACCTGTTTGTGAACAATACCAAAATTGAGGAAGTAGCGCCGGATGAACCTGGGGAAGCAAAGACCGGAAATACCCCTGATATCGCGGCACAGACGTCCGCGGAAACCGACAAGCCCAATCTTTGAATTTTGAATTTGAAATTTTGAATCTATATAGTATATGAATTACACCTTTGCCAATCCCCAGTTTTTCTGGCTGTTCATCGCTTGGGCTGCGGTTGTAGGATGGTATATCTGGCGGCAGAACCGTCTCAATCCGCACATGCAGGTGGCCTCCATCGAAGGGCTGAGGGGTGTCCGGACGGCACGCCCCTTATTGCGGCACGGATTATTTGTGTTGCGGATGGTTGTTTTTGCATTGATTATTGTAGTGCTAGCGCGTCCGCAGTCGAGCAACCAGTGGGAAAGCGTCACCACCGAAGGGATTGATATCGTGATGACATTAGATATTTCGGGTAGTATGTTGGCGCAGGACTTTAAGCCCGACCGACTCGAAGCCGCCAAGAAAGTCGCTACGCAATTCATCTCGGGGCGTCCCAACGACCGTATTGGATTAGTGATATTCAGTGGCGAAAGTTTTACGCAATGTCCGTTGACAACCGACCATACAGCTCTTATCAACCTGTTCAACAGCGTACACAGCGGAATGATCGAGGATGGAACGGCTATTGGGCTCGGATTGGCCAATGCTGTGAGCCGCATCAAAGACAGCGATGCCATCAGTAAGGTGATTATCCTGCTTACCGACGGGGTGAACAACCGCGGATCCATCGACCCGATGACTGCCGCCGAAATCGCCAAGACGTTCGGCATCCGCGTATACACCATCGGTGTAGGTTCGCGCGGAACGGCACCTTACCCGGTACAGACACCATTCGGCATCCAATATCAGGAGATGGAAACACAGATTGACGAGGATTTGCTCAAAAAAATCGCTGAAATGACCGATGGTCTTTATTTTCGGGCAACTGACAACGATAATCTCAAAAAGGTATACGAAGAAATCGACCAGTTGGAGAAATCGAAAATTAGCGTTCAGGAGCATCATAAAAAATCCGAAGAGTACCTGAAGTTCGCTATTGCCGCGGCTTTGTTGCTGTTGTTGGAGATACTGTTAAGATATTCCGTGTTGCGTAATTTACCGTAAAAATCAAAAAATGTTCCAGTTTTCACATATTGAATATCTATACGCATTGGCGCTGATACCGCTGTTCGTGGTATTTTTCGTATGGACTACGCTTGCGCGGAAAAAGCGCCTGCAACGTTTTGGTGATACAGAATTGGTTAGCCGCCTGATGCCTGATGCATCTACCCGGAAGCCTTTGTTGAAGTTCGTCCTGCTGATGGTTGCCTATACATTCATTGTGCTGGGCGTTGCCGGGCCGAAATTCGGAATCAAGTTGCAGGAAACCAAACGAACTGGATCCGAAATCATCATCGCCCTGGACGTGTCGAACAGTATGATGGCCGAGGATATACAGCCCAATCGCCTCGAACGTGCTAAACAAGCCGTGTCGAAACTCATCGACCGCCTGGGCGAGAATAAAATCGGACTGATTGTGTTTGCAGGCGAAGCATACACACAGCTCCCAATCACCAGCGATTATGTGTCGGCCAAAATGTTCCTGTCCACCATTTCTCCTGACATTGTTCCTATACAGGGCACGGCCATCGGCGCAGCCATTAATCTGGCTGTCAATTCGTTTTCGCCCACAAGCGAAGCCGGTAAAGCCATCATTGTGATCACCGATGGCGAGAACCACGAGGATAATCCTGTGCAGGCTGCCGAAGAGGCTGTTAAGCGAGGTATCAACGTATACACTATCGGTGTTGGCTCTACGCAGGGAACGCCGATCCCCGTGAAAACGACCTCGGGACAACGCGATTTCATCAAAGATCGTAGTGGAAACACGGTGATGACGAAGCTCGACGAAAAGACACTCCAGGAAGTGGCGATGGCCGGTAAGGGTATTTATGTACGGGCAACCACGGCCAATATGGGGCTGAACAATGTATACGACGAGATCGGTAAGCTGGACAAATCCGAATATGATGCGAAGGTTTATACCGATTTCGCCGAGATGTTTCAGTGGCCGTTTGGCGTGGCATTGGCATTTTTGCTGATTGAGTTGTTGATATCGAACCGTAAAAACCGTTTCAGGATATTTGGATAATGGAACACGAATCAAAACGGATCAAACGGATCGGCACTGATTTTAAAATCCGTTTGAATCCGTCAAATCCGTGTTATCCGCGTTCTATTTCGTATAAAAATCATTATATAATGGAAAAAATATTATTATTGTTAACCGTCAGTATTTTAACCGTTTCTTTATATGGGCAGGATACTTCGAAGATTGGCAAAACCGAGTACAGGAAAGGGAACCAGAGGGATTTTCGCAGCCTGATGCGTGAGGGTAATAAACAATATAATGCCGAAAAGGCTGAAGATGCTGAGAAGTCGTACCGTCGGGCACTCGATGTTGACGAGAAATCAAACATGGCGACGTTTAATCTCGGCGATGCGTTGTACCGACAAAAGAAGTACGAAGAAGCCGGCAAGGAGTTTGAGAAAGCGGCTTCGGAAACAACAGATAAGATGGATAAGTCACGGGCTTATCACAATCTGGGTAATTCGTACCTGCAACAGCAAAAGCTGAAAGAAAGCATCGAGGCTTACAAGCAAGCGTTGCGCAATAATCCCAACGATGCCGACACCAAGTATAACCTGTCGTACGCCATGAATTTGCTGAAACAACAGCAGCAACAACAAAATAAAGATCAAAAGAAATCGCCAGAAGACGAAGAAGCCGATAAAATTGTAGAGCAGGCAAAAAAGTTGGTTGCTCAACGGAAGTATCAAGAGGCTTATAATTTGATGAAAGAGGGAGAAAAGAAAAATCCCAAATTGTTGCAACATGCAGATTTTACAAATCGTATTTTAGATATTATTAAAATGAATTAGTGATGAAGACGTTGATTGTATTAATATTGTGTTTGTTTCCTATGTCATTGTTCGCACAATCTGTAACAGATTATTTCCATATAGCTGCGAATTATTATGTAAATGCCAATAAAAAGAGCGCACAGTCGACCATTAAGGAGGGGATTCAAAAATTCCCAGACAATCAAAAATTAAAAGGGTTAGCTTCTAAAATAGAAGAACTTCCTGATCCAGAAGACGATCAAAATAAGCAAAATCAACAAAATAAAGATCAACAAGATCAGAATCAAGATCAACAGAACCAAGATCAGAAAGATCAGCAAAAACAGGATCAGCAGCAAGACCAGAAAAAGGATGAAATGCAGCAAAAACAACAGCAACAGCAGCAGCAAATCAACCGGGAGGATGCCCAACGAATGCTTGATGCTATAGCCCAGGAAGAAAAGGAATTGCAGGAAAAGCTCCAGAAGAAGGAACGTGCCGGGCATCGTGGAAAAATCGAAAAGAATTGGTAAAAGTTTAATAATTTTGAAGATTTTTAAGAAGAATACATAATTCAAAATGAGATATTTCTTATCCATATTTTTTATCATATCGGCAACACTGTTGCAGGCACAGAATGTGAGCGTCACCGTTGATTGTCCGCGTGTGGTGCGGGTTGGCGAGCCATTCCAGATGGCTGTGCAGATCAACGCCGATGCAACCAATGTCAAACTGCCCGAAATGAGTGCATTCAAGGTGCTCCGTAACTTCGGCCGCTCGCAAAGCAGCTCGATGAACATCGTTAACGGGAAAGTGAGTCAGTCGATGGAAGTTGCTTTCAACTACATTGTGCAGGCCAACCAGGAAGGGACTCAGGAAATCGGACCAGTGGAAGTTACGGTTGACAAGAAGACATATCAATCGTCGCCGGTGACTGTGCAGGTAGTAGCCGGTAATGCATCCACCCAGCCACAACAAAGCAGTGGCGGTACGGCCAATGCCGGTGCACAACCTGATAATTCGCAAGTACAGACGGACAACCGCGAGGTATTCCTGGAAGTAATTACCGACCGTAAACAGGTATATCAGGGTGAGTATCTCAATGCAACCATCAAGTTTTTCTCAAGACTCAACGTGGGGTCTATCGGCAACGAAGCCTTCCCAAATTTCGACGGCTTTTTCAAGCAGGAAATAGAAACGCCACAGCTCCGTTCATTAGACCAGGAACAGGTCAACGGCGTGACCTATCTTACCGGCGTATTGCGGAAGTATGTGTTGTTCCCGCAGAAGAGCGGCACACTTACCATCAATTCGTGCAAAGTGACGGCAGGGATTCAGCAGCGTGTGCAAAGTCGGTCGCGTAGCATTTTCGACGACTTTTTCGGTGGAGGCGTGCAAACCATTCCGCGCGAAGCAACCAGTCGTCCGGTGAACATCACCGTGTTGCCCCTGCCCGAAGGTAAACCGGCATCATTTACCGGCGGTGTAGGACAAATAAAATTTGCGGCAACCATCGACAAAACCGAAGTAAAAGCCAACGACCCTGTAACGCTGAAAATTGTCGTATCCGGAAATGGCAATATGAAGTTTGTGGACGCACCCCGTATCAACTTCCCACCCGATTTCGAAGTATACGATCCAAAAGTCAGCACCAGCCTGAACGCCACGACAACGGCAGGCAGCAAGACGTTCGAATATCTGATCATCCCGCGGCATGGCGGCACATATAAGATACCGGCAGTTGAGTTCAGTTATTTCGACCCACAAGCGAAACAATATAAGACGGTACGCTCGGACGAGTATACGCTGACAGTGGAGCGCGGCGAAGAGCAACCCGGTACGACCGTGGTAAGCGGCGTTACGCGCGAGGACGTGAAATATCTCGGCAAGGATATCCGTTATCTCAAAACAGACAAGGCGAAATTACGCCACACGGGCGAAAATTTCTTCGGAACGTGGAAGTTCTGGTTGTGGTACCTGATTCCACTGGTAGCTTTTGCTGTTATCGTGTACCTGCGCCGTAACTATATTCGCAAATATGCCAACGTTGCTTTGGTGAAAAACAAAAAGGCCAACCGTTATGCCGCTAAACGTCTCAAACAGGCACACTCATTCTTGGACAAGGGACAGAAAGAGCAATTCTACGAAGAGTTGTCGCGGGCATTGTGGGGTTACCTCAGCGACAAACTAAATATCCCTGTGGCCGAACTCTCGAAGGACAATGTCAAGGCAGCCATGGAACAGCATCGCGTGGATGCTACGCTGGTTGACGAGTTTACCGGTGTGATCGACGATTGTGAGTTTGCTCGCTATGCGCCGTCAGCGGCCGGGTCGGATATGGATGCACTTTATAACCGTGCAGTGGAAGTGATTGATAAGATGCAAAAGGCGGTGCAATAGTTATACGATCGTAATAAGTAAATAGATGAAAAAGATATTTTTAATCATATTATCCATCAATATATCCCTGACATTACATGCTCAGGACAGGGACAGTACTTTATTGCGTGCCGAACGGTATTATCAGCAAAGCGAGTACTCAAAAGCCATCGCCGAATACCAATCGCTGGCCGACTCAGGATGGTCATCGCCGATCCTGTTTTATAACCTTGGTAATGCTTACTTCAAGAACTATGATATCAAGTCGGCAATTCTGTATTACGAACGCGCCAAACGTCTCGCGCCAAACGATGAAGCCATTGATTTCAACCTGAATCTATCGCGCAGCCTCACTTTCGACAAAGTGGAAGCGGTACCCGAATTGTTTTTAGTTACTTGGGGTAAGGATATCCGCGACTGGATGACTGTCCGTGCATGGTCGTGGTGGAGTATCTGGAGCTTTATCGCCATGCTGGCATTGGGGTTGCTGTTCCTTTTTGTGCATAACATGCGCGTACGACGGTTTGCATTCGGGCTGGGTGTATTTTGCTTCCTTCTGAGTCTCACATCATTCACTTTTGGCTATCTGCAAAAAACCAATATCCAGCGTACCGACGAAGCCATTGTGTTCACGCCATCTGTCACCCTTAAAAGCTCGCCCGACGACAGTGGTAACAACCTGTTCATCCTGCACGAAGGCGTCAAGGTACGCATCGAAGACCAAATCGGTGAATGGTGCGAAATTCGCATCGCCGACGGCAACAAAGGCTGGATGCGAATGAGCGGATTGGAAGTAATATAGGCTTTATGGAACGCGGATAACACTGATTTGGCTTATTTTCACTGATTTTTAAAATCCGTATTCATCCGTCTAATCCGCGTCATCCGTGTTTCATTAAATTAGAAATATGAATAAAAGAGGATTTGCAAGCGACAACAATGCAGGTGTACATCCCCGCATCATGAATGCATTGGTTGACGCAAATTACGGGCATTATATCGCTTATGGCGACGACCCCTACACCGCTGCGGCAAAGGAACAGTTCAGGAAACTGTTTGGCGAATGCGAAGTATTTTTCGTTTTTAACGGAACAGGGGCTAATGTACTGTCACTCCAAGCGATGACGCAACCCTTCAATGCAATAATCTGTGCTGATACCGCCCACATCCACGTGGACGAATGTGGCGCACCCGAACGTTTTACCGGGTGCAAGCTACTGTTCAATCCTACTCCCGACGGTAAATTGCGTATCCCTGACATTGCGCGACATTTGCACGGTATCGGATTCGAGCATCATGCACAACCGCGGGTAGTATCCATTACACAAGCTACCGAGATGGGGACGGTTTACACGGTTGACGAAATACGCGATATGGCTGCCTTTGCCCGCGCCAACAGTTTATTATTACATGTCGACGGAACGCGTGTTGCCAATGCCGCCATTTATCTGGGTGTTTCCATCAAGGAAATGATTGCGGATACTGGTGTTGACGTGTTGTCGTTCGGAGGAACCAAGAACGGGTTGATGTACGGCGAGGCGATCGTAATACTGAATCCTGCATTGGCCGAGAACCTTAAGTATATCCGTAAGCAGGGGATGCAATTGGCTTCGAAGATGCGTTACATATCAACGCAATTCGAGGAATACCTCAAAGATGGGCTATGGTTGGAAAATGCACGGCAATCAAACCGGATGGCACAGCTTCTTTGCCAGGAAGTGCAGGCATTGGGCATCACCGTCACCCAGAAAGTAGAAGCCAACGAGGTGTTTGCCATCCTTCCCGCACAAGCCATCGGAGAGCTGCAACGCGAATTATTCTTTTACACGTGGGATGAGTCGCGCAAGGAAGTCCGCTGGGTCTGCTCATGGGATACCACAGAAGATGATATTATTCGTTTTACAGCCATCCTGAAAAAGCTGTTGGACAAATATCCCCTGACAGCATGAATACACAGGTAGCCTTTGTTACAGGCGCGACAGGGTTGGTTGGTTCGCACCTTATGTATGACCTTTTGCAGAAAGGCTACCGCGTGAAGGCGCTGAAACGCCCGCAAAGCAATATGGAGCAAGTCCGAAAAACATTCGCCCGCTACACCGGCGATGTTGATGCCTTATTCCGGCAAATAGAATGGACAGATAGCGAATTGCTCGACTTTCAATCCATGTCTGCAGCCATTGACGGTTGCACACAGGCATATCATGCAGCTGCCGTCGTTTCGTTCAGTAGTTCGGAAAAGGCAGATATGATGCGGATCAATGTGGGTGGTACAGCCAATATTGTGAACGTGTGTATCGATAAGAAAATCCCTTTGTGCCACGTGAGCTCCATAGGCGCTTTAGGACGCAGCGAACCGGACGGACTCATCACCGAAAACGACCTGTGGCAAACCGATAAAGGCCGTTCTGCCTATTCATACAGCAAGCACAAAGCCGAAATGGAAGTGTGGCGCGGCATCGCCGAAGGGTTGCAGGCAGTAATTGTCAATCCCGCAGTCATCCTCGGCCCCGGCGACTGGACGAAAGGTAGTGCAAAATTCTTCTCACAAGTATACAAGGGCATGCGGTTCCATACACATGGTGTTACGGCTTTTGTGGATGTCCGTGATGTGACCCGTTGCATGTTGCAACTGATGGAGCAGGAACATTTTGGCGAACGATATATCCTCACAGCCGGCGATTTGAGCTACCAAGAACTGTTCAACCTGATTGCCGATGGCCTTAAAGTGGAAAGACCCACTATCGCTGCTCAACCATGGATGTTAAAAACAGCCTACTATCTATCATGGTTCACCGCAACACTAACCGGCAAAAATCCTGTTTTGACAAAGGAAACGGCACATTCGGCCTTTCAGCAGATTCGTTATTCCAACGAAAAGATAAAAAAAGCACTGGAATATGAGTTTATTTCATTGGAAAAGAGCATCGAGGATTGTTGCAGATATTTTTTACAAGTAGGGCAAACGCATGAAATTTATGTGATCAACTTTTTCAGGTAGTCCGTATTGTATGCGGCTTTTAGTCTTCGTTTCTTCAGGTTTAACCTGTCATCCTGTTCTTTAATTATTTGCAGTGCCAATTTTCTCAGGGTTGAAAGATTTTCGGGCGCATTGCCTTTCCTTGCCCGACAATCATCTTCCTTAAAGGTTACATCCAGATGCCAGTGTAAATGATTTTCAA
>JAVBSH010000236.1:0-6381 GCA_031547085.1 Bacteroidales bacterium | reverse complement strand
TCTTGTGAGAACCCTTACTCACCATCAATTCGAGCATTTCTCGCTCTGCGGAGGTTAATGTAACGTGATATTTTACCATGGCAATATTTTTGCCAAAGATAAATATTATTTACGACATTATAACGTTGACATGACACTAGGAGCATTTTTGGGAACGATGTGTTTAAGCTGTACACATCACATCTCTGAAAAAGTAATATTTCCACAAACAGATAGTGTAAATATCAATTTATTGGGGGACTCATCTATTATTGGTATGCCTTTGGATATGACCAAGTATGATAACTTGCTTTTAATTAGTGATTTTCATGGCGATAGCCTAATTTGGATATTTGACATTTCGAAAAATAAAATGAAAAAAAGATGGATAAGTAAAGGAAAAGGGCCTGACGAATTTCTAAGCCCCATTCAGATGGTACTTACTGATTCTATTTTAGCAATACAAAATAGAAGTCAATATTCTTCGCGAAAATATCGAATTAATTTATCATCATTAACCCTTGAAGGAGCCGAACCTCTAATTCGTATCCCAACAGGTATTGACAGGTTACATCCTTTGAATGAAGGCAAATATATTGCCTCAGGAATATTTGAGGAAAGTCGTTATGCGATATTAAACCATGACGGGGAAATTGTTCAATACTTTGGAAATTATCCAAATTATAAAGCTGGCGAAGATTATATTCCAACTCTTCCGAAATTTATGTTTCACCAATCTATGTTTACTTATCATTCGCATAGAGAAAAGTTGGCCAGCGTCACACAACATGTTTTGGAAATCATTAATTTTCCTGATCATCAACCTCAAGTGGAAAAACAAATATTGCTCTCTCCTTATGATTATTATTATACTGACGGAATGCAAAGGGCGGATAATTTTCAAATAGGCGCTGTATTTGCATGTTCAACTCATGATTATATATATATCATATACAATCCCAGTATTGTGAATGGTAGAAGTAGAAAAGAATATAACAACCAGGTTTGGATATTCGATTGGAATGGGAATCCGGTTAAAAAGATTTTGCCTGATTTGCAGATTACTTGTATGTATGTAGAGGATGACAATAAAACCGTATATTGTATGGTTAATGCGCCAGATCCAACAATTGCAACTTTCATAATTGATCTGTAATTCATCATTAAAAAATGAATCACTGTAAGATATGGCAAACATCATTCTCACAAACACTTGCAATATTAGATGTCCATTTTGTTTTGCTTCTGAAAATAACAATTTGGAGAATACTAGTTTTGACTTTTTGAAAGCGTGGAAAATAAGTGCCTTTTTGACAGGAAAGTGTTTTCGTTTTTGTGGTGGAGAGCCAAGTATGCATCCTGATATTATCAAAATGATGGATGTATTGTTATCAGCAAATTTCAATATTTTTATCATGAGTAACGGCATATGGCCGGTGACTTTTGCAGATTACATAAAAAAACTTCCACCTAAATTTCTTACAAAAGTCAGTTATCTGTTCAACATCCTTGAACCCTCGTTTTATAAAATAGATCACTTTGAAAAGATCACTTCTCATTTGGAAATTGTTAATCCGCAACAAGTCAGTTTGGGTTTTACCATATACAAAGACGACTTTTCATACGATTATATTTTAGATTTGGCAAAACGTTATAGAATAAAAAAAATCCGATGGAGCGTAGCCGCCCCTAATATGAATGATGATTTATATACGCTCGAACCAAAATTCGGTAAAATATCCGGAAGATTATATAAACTGTATATGTCATGTTTCGATCAGGGAATCGAAATTTTGAGTGATTGTAATTATATTCAACCATGTTTTTATAATAACGATCACTTAAACGAGATGTTGATCCGAACAAAAAAGCATTTTACATTTTCTTGTTCTGAAAATTCACCCGTTGATATTGACGCCAATGGTATTGCTTGGAGATGTTATGGCCTATATTCGGTTTTGAGGAAAAATATTGATGGTTTTCAAAATGAGTTCGATTTAGAAAGATATTTTACAAGAAGAGTACGACTGTTGGATAATTTGTATGCTTACGAAGAATGTCGGCAATGTAATTATTGGCAACAAGGATGTAATGGAGGGTGTTATGTGTTCAGAATAAAAAAAGCAATGAAACAAAATCCATCACTTGTTCTGTTCCCAATCGATGATGATCGGGAAATATTAAAATGTCGTCCCTACAGGGATAAAAATGTACTTATAAAAGAATACGAAAATTCAAACATGCTGTTCTTTAACAACATTCTTATTGTTGATCCGGATGAAAATACCTTGTCATTTTTAAAAGAAATTGACGGGCAAAAAACCATAGCCAATTTAATAACTCTTTGGACAAATAACTTCTCTTCATTTGAAAGTGCAAAAAAAATGATAACGAAGAAATGCAGAGAGTTGTTTGAAACTGACATGATTCGTATTAATTACGATTATGCCGTTCAGCCAGAAAAACGAAAGAATTAACAAGATTGCCTTTGGCGGAGCTAAATACTCTGAAATAACCTCTTATCTTGCACATTCTTCCTGTTATTTCTTATGTTTTATCAGCATAATCACCGGATTGGATTCTTCTTCCAATGTCGCCGCGATTTCTTTTAATCTGCCTTTTAATTGCCCTTTCTCATAAGCTTCAACAAGCTGGTGAGCTTCTAAAATTTGTCTGGAAGGGATTAGGTTATTTACAGGAGATTTCAAAAATGCTTGTTCTTTATTTGAATAATCACTGTTATACACTGTATATTCAAATATGGCCTTTTTCTGCTTGTCATACAACAAATCAGTAACCTTAAATTGTCTTTCCTTTTTTACTGCTTCCATGAAATAATAACGATCAGTAAGCATGCTCACAAAAAGAAATACCTCTGGATTCATGGATTGGACAGACGGAGTTCTTACAATAACCGGTACCATCTGGTGATTTTTTGAATAACTGTATAGGGTGTCGGCTGAAATTTCTACCAGCATCCAATTTTCAAAGTAAGGGATTAATGAATAAGCGGTTGAAGGTAAAGAAGCGTAAATCAGGCCACTTGCTTCATCTTTGAACTTCAGCACTATTGTTTTCTTTTCTTTAAATGGGATTTGGATTTCTTTGGTAATACTGCCATCCTCTTTAGATATTGTCAAAAACGATTGCCCATTGTTAATTAGTGTCATGCCTCCATAATTTTCATTTCGAACATCATGGCAAATTAAATTTTCCTGATCTAAATTGTATATTTCACCATACATCATGCCTTCTTTTTGTCGAAAACTTCTTTTAAAGTTCCCATCTAAATCATACACTACTATTTTTCTTGCTGAATTGTCATTGACAAACAATTCGCGATGATCCTCATCTA
Source organism: Bacteroidales bacterium (assembly GCA_031547085.1). Lineage (GTDB taxonomy): Bacteria > Bacteroidota > Bacteroidia > Bacteroidales > UBA4181 > JAIRLS01. The sequence goes on along the minus strand of JAVBSH010000236.1, from coordinate 3,047 downwards.
GGGTAACCCCCAAAATACCTGTATATTCTTCACCGCCTTTACCCTTTCGGTTTATTTTTTTCAAAGCTTTACCGTTTCTGTCAAAGATAAAAATATCTCCATCTTCGGTATTGTTTCTTACAATTATAAAGTTCTCACCAATGTCTTGTACACGCCCCTGACAAACAAAATCGCCATTTGTTTCTAACGGAATGTATTCCACATCCATAAAGTCCTGAAGAATAAGCTCCTTCTTAGGATAATTTGCTGTAACATCTACTGTAACCAGTTCGTTATTTTGACTGCCGGATTGTTTGCATCCTGCTATCACAAATAGGACAATTACCATAAATATAGCACTTATTTTCATTTTTAGTAATTTTGATTCACACAAAGGTAATACTTTTACAGGAACCAAAGGGCTTTTCAATATTATTGATCTTCAGTTATTCGATATAAATCCCGTGACGTTAATTACTCATCTCCATCATCACTTTATTGCTTCCAGTTTTCTCTTTATCCATCTCCGGAATAATATTTCATTATGCCTTCGAGCCCACCTGACCGGACAGAAAAGCACAAAGAATTGATTCTGTATAGCCTGTATACTATATATTGAACGAGATACCTGAAACTTGTTAAAATATCACAAATTTCTTCAAGCTCAGCGTCATCAACTTATTCATTGACTTTCTTTGGTTTCCTGTTGATCAGCATTACACTGAACAATATAATAATCAGTCCGATAATTTGCACAAATGTTATTTGTTCTTTCCCGAATGTTCTCCCGAAAAAGACGGCAATAAACGGATTGACATACGCATGTGTGGCTACTTCCGTTGCTGGACGAACTTTCAATAGCCAAACGTAGCTTGAATATGCGAGTATGGAGCCAAATACGATCAAATAGGCGAGCGACAGCCATGCAGATACCGGTACCTGACCCAGATCAGTGTGAATATCCCCGGTTATGAGGGAGCAGATCCAGAACATTCCGCTGGCAAAAAGCATCTGCCATGCCGATCCTGCAAAAGCATTGACTTCCTCGGCACCGGATGAACGATATTTGGCGTATAGCGTACCCAACGCCCACGAGATGCAACCAAAAATAAGGATCAGGACGCCGTATTCCTTGTGTTCATGTATCCTGTCAGTTCCAAGCTGTTCCACATACAACATCAATACGCCCAAGAACCCGGCAATGATACCAATCACTGTTGCAGGGTTCCGGAAATTATTTTTCCACATTGGCATGTCCAATGCCATGATCCATAGAGCTGTGGACGATGCGATGATAGCTACCAAGCTGCTGCTTAGGTATTTTTGAGCCAACATTACCACTGCCATGTCAATAAAAAGCAGGACAATACCACTTACGGCGGATTTTTTAATCAGGTTTTTCCTGAATACGGGTTCGCCTCTTATGTAGCACCACGCAAGAAGAATCAGTCCGGCGAAGGTAAAACGGATGGCGCCAAGCAGAAACGGTGGAAAGCCTTTCAGGGCAACCCCTATAAAATAATAGGTGGAACCCCAGACCACATAGATGAGGAAATAAGCGACAATGATGCGTATTTTCATTGACTATTGATTATTTATGCAAATCAAATGTTTTGGGCTAAAGCCCTTGATTATTTGTCATTCATAATCCGTTGGCTAAAGCCAACGGCAATGATGAGCAATATTATCTTAAATCATTGCCGTCAGCTTTAGCTGACGGATGGAAAAACAACCCATCTATGGGCTTTTAGCCCAAAACCAATTCTTGATTCGCATTATTTATTTGAAGGCATTTAATGTTTTATGCAGTCCTTCGGCAAGAAGTTCCCTGGGGCAGGCTATGTTCAACCGGATAAAGTCTTCGCCGCCTGCGCCGTACATGGTTCCGGCATTTATCCACAGGTTTTCCTTTTCCAGTAACCTATCAGCTATTGCCGTTGAGGATTGGCGCAATACGGAGCAATCCACCCACACGAGGTATGTGGCTTCCAACGGTAGAACAGGGAATTGCGGGAAGTGTTTTTCGAAGAAACCCACCAAGTAAAGATAATTGCCGTACAAGTACTTTTTCAGTTCTTCGAGCCATTCTTCCCCTTCGTTATAGGCAGCTATCAAAGCCTCTACGGCAAAAGGGTTTATCTCGCACACTTCGTTTATGTTCAGTGCCTTGTCGATTTTTTGCCGCATGGTTTCGTCGGCTGCGTGAATATTAGCTACTTGTAAACCAGCCAGGTTGAAAGTCTTGCTGGGCGCAGTGCATGTTACCGAATGTTGAAGGAAATCGTCACTGATGGATGCAAACGGGATGTGCTGACACCCCGGATATACAAGATCGCAATGTATCTCGTCCGAAACGACGGTGACGCCGTTTTCCAGGCAGATTTTCCCAATCCGTGTCAACTCTTCCCTATTCCAAACCCTTCCCACAGGATTATGCGGACTGCAAAGCAAGAGCAGTTTGGCCTGCGGGTCGGATACTTTTTCTTCGAGATCATCGAAATCGATGGTATATGTCCCGTCTTTATAAATCAGTTGATTGGAAACGATTTCGCAACCGTTGTTGCGGATGGACGAGAAAAAGCAATTATATACGGGCGTTTGCACGATCACCTTGTCGCCGGGAACAGTTAAGGCCTTGATAACGGCCGACAAAGCGGGTACTACGCCAGTAGTGAAGAGCGTCCACTCTTTCCTGAAGGTAAAATTATGCCGCCTCTCGAACCAACCGGTTACAGCATCGAAATAGGCTTGCGGCACTTTTGTGTAGCCAAAAATGCCATGCCGGACCCTTCGTTCGAGCGCTTCGATAACAGGTGGCGCGGTACGGAAATCCATGTCGGCCACCCACATGGGCAACACACGGTCGTCCGCAGCCGAGTCCCATTTGTAGGAATTACTGTTCCGGCGCGGAACGATCTCATCAAAATTATAAGTACTCTGCATTAAATAAACGCCGCTTTAAAATTTTTGAAGTTCACCAGTTCCTCAAACTCTATTTTATATTCCTGTCCCACAGAAGTCAAAATATTATCCAGAGCCATTTTGAGTGACTCCCAAGAAGAATAATC
>JAVBSH010000196.1:0-22105 GCA_031547085.1 Bacteroidales bacterium | reverse complement strand
TCTTGTGAGAACCCTTACTCACCATCAATTCGAGCATTTCTCGCTCTGCGGAGGTTAATGTAACGTGATATTTTACCATGGCAATATTTTTGCCAAAGATAAATATTATTTACGACATTATAACGTTGACATGACACTAGGCCAAAAAGGGCAAAATCGTATTTCACCGGATCATAGGGGTCAAATTTCTGCAAATTTGCAGTCAGTTCCTCCACGGCTTTCCAGTCATCGGATTTGCGGGTAAGTAGTCCTAACCGACGACTTGTGTTGCCGGTATGGACATCCAAAGGTATTTTCAATGCCGAAACAGGTATATTATTCCACAATCCGAAATCAATTCCATCATTGCTACGCACCATCCAGCGGAGGAACATATTCAAGCGTTTAGCCGATGCTCCGCGCTCCACATTTGAGATGTGTTTTTCGGAACGCCGTAAATGCTTTATTTCCAAAAATATGCGCCTGAAATACGTCAAAGCACCGAATATCGACTGGTTGTCGGTGTAACCTTTTTCAAACACAGCTTGTAATCCTCCGTAAGTCCTGTATATATGACGCAATGAACTGACAAAAAACAGGCAATCGTCCTGCTGAAAAGTACGGTGTACAAATGTATCCAGTCGTTTAAACTCTTTGGCGTCGGCGTGTATGATGAAATCGTAGGGCGCATGATCCATCAGCGCCATCAGTCGTTTGGCATTGATGATAATACTTTTGCGTTGTCCCCAAGCAATGGTTGCTGTCAGGAAACCGGCAATTTCGATATCTTCCTTGCGCGAAAAAAAATGTGGTACTTGCACCGGGTCTGTCTCGGTAAATTCAAGCGTACAGTAACGGCGGTAACGGTTTTCGAGAAAATCATGCAATTCGGAAGGTGACATCAGGATGTTTTTGTTTCGCTTAGTGTTTTTCAGGTTGTTTACTGGTCGTTATTGATAATTTTCACTGTAAAACGAAATGTTGAACCTTGCCCCAAAACCGATTCGACTTCGAAAGCTCCTCCCATCAAGCTGACCAATGCTTCACACAGTGACAATCCGATTCCTACGCCGCGATAACGTTGGGTATATACTTCACCCAGTTTCCAGAAGCGTTTGAAAATTTCCAGTTGATGTTCGGGTAGGATCCCGATCCCTGTGTCTTCCACAAAAAAATGCAGATAAGGATCGTTGTCCTCAAACATTTCGCATCCGAACATAATATAACCCGATTCGGTAAACTTGATCGCATTGTCCAGCAAATGGTATAAAATCTGTTTGATGCGTTTGCCGTCAATCAAATATGATTCATGTGGGTCGGACAATCGGTTTTCCACCACTATTTCCAACTTTTCCTTGGCTGCATAACGCAATAATTGTCCGGCATCTTCACAAACATCATCCAACAATTCGTTGATACAAAAAGGTTCGGGCCTGATACTCAACAATCCGGAGTCTATTTTTGACAGATCGACAATATCGTCTACAAGCGACAAAAGTTGTCCTGCATTGTTATTGATCAACGTAATCATCTGTTCCTGCTGCCTCAAGGAAATTTCGGGTTTACTGATAAACTGGAGGAAACCCAGGATAGCATTCAAAGGTGTGCGTATCTCGTGCGACATGTTTGCAAAAAAAGCCGCCTTGAACCGGTCCGATTCCTTTACCTGCAAGAATGCCTGCTGCAATTCGGCAGTTTTTTCATCCACCATAACCTCCAAGTCGCTTTTGTAATGGTTCAGTTCGTCGTACGTCTTTTGCAATTCATCATTTACTGTGAGCAATTCTTCATTGGTTGCCGCCAGTTCTTCATTAAAAGAAGCCAATTCGTCTTTTTGTTCATTCAATTGTTTGTTGATGATTTTGCGTTGTTTATTGTTCCTCCAGATCATCACACCAATTACCAATACCAACACCAACACGAATACCAATAACGTGGTCAGGGCTTTTTGCATACGTATGTGACGTTGTTGCTCGGCTATCTGCAGGTTCATTCTTGCTTCACGATCTGCAAATTCTATTTGTGCCGACAACCGGGCCACTTCCCTTTTATTCTCCGCATATTCCAAGGAATCAGTCAGTTCCTTGTAGGTCATCTGAAAAATATATGCTTTGTGAAAATCGTGATTTTCAGCGTACAATTGGCTCATCATTCCCGATATTTCGCATATAAATTCAATCCAACTGATTTTCCGGGCATTGGTATACGCCATTTCTGCATAATAAATCGCCTGTTTCAGATCGCCTGTTTGATGGTAATAATTCGCAAAACCTTTGGTACAGGTAGCCGACAGGCGAGGATCATTCAAAGCAAGCGACTTTTTGTATGCATTATTATAATAGTGGAACGCCGAATCCAATTCTCCGTAAGACTGGTACAGGTACCCTAGCTTATAATTCATCAGTGAAACAGGACGTGGATAGGACTTATAGCTTTGAATAGAAAGTTTTTGGTAGTACAAGGCCTTTTTCCTATTGCCAAGGTAATGATAGAAGTCGGCCATATCGTTGTAACTGTCGCCCAATTCGGGTGAAAAAGCATGAGGCACTTTTTGATACGCTTCAATGGCTTTGTTGTAATATTCAGTTGTTAATGCGCTGTCATTCTGTGCTCTGTAAAAAGAACCGATGTCGCGGTATATAGATGCCTGATGGATGGGATTGTCCAAGCGCCCGCTCAGTTCCAATGTCCGGTATAAATATTTCAATTGCAGGTCGTGTGCGCCAAGACTGGAATATGCACTTGCTATGTAGCTGTACAGCACGCAGCAGGTTAATGTATCACGGTACGATTCGAATAAAGCCGCGCTTTCCTGGTATACCTCTATGGCTTTGTCCAACCGTCCGTTACTTTGCATGGTCCTGCCAAGGCTCATGTTAACATAACCGACACACCTCTTGCTTTCCAGCGCTTCTGCAATACTTTTTGCCCTACGGTAAAAGTTTTCCGCTTCGCCGTATTGTATTAACGAGTTATATGCATCAGCCGTCACGGCGCATACCTTAAATTCTTCCATTGTTCCCCTTACAGACCGCGGCATATATTTCTGTGCCAACTTTGCCTGTTCGAGCATACCACCCGGGTTACCGCACATGTATAGGTTGTAAACAGACGCCGTATGAACGCGGCAAATGGACAGTGAATCCTTTAAACGGACAGCTAAAGCCAAAGCGCTGTCGGCATATGCAATAGCCTTGAATATAATTGTTTTATCCTGGTACGACCGGATAATACGAAGGTATAATAACAACCTGTCCTCATCATCAGTAGTCGTATGAAGACTTTGTAACAAATCATCAAGGGGGGCGGCTTCAATTTCTGCGCAAAAAACAGCACGATCCGTGTCGGTGGTCGCCCCTATATTCCACCAACGTTTGGTCTCTACTTGTGCATAACATTGCAATATGGACACAAGCAATACCAGTAAAACCTTTATTTTTTTTCCGGTTTTCACTTACATTTAGCTTTGTAAGCAGATGATATTTTTTCTGAACTGTTTATTTAAGATTGCCCTTTGATTGTTTTCTAACGGACAAATCTACTACTTTTTAGTCTCCGACGATTCATATTTTCCATGAATCTTTCACAAAAACTTTATGAACTTTCCGTTTTGCGTTACGAACCAAAATTGGTGGCCGAACGGACATTTTCCTGTGCTATCATCTCATGGCCCTTGTATCGAAGCAGTAATTGAGCGATGGCCAATACATCTTTTTCGCAATAACGGACAATACGCAATATATCTTTTTCTTTCCAGAATACTTCCGCCACCTGGCTTCCGTCAATATCATCCTTTGGCGACGGAATTCCAAAAATATGCGTCAATACTTTCAACGAAGTATAGCTTTTGTAATCGCCAAATCGCCATAATTCCATAGTATCCAGAAAAGAAACCTCCCACGGTTTTTTGCCGGCAATATCAAGTATTGTCGGCAAGGCAATACCGTTGATCAGCATACGCCGTGCAATATAGGGGAAATCAAACTCTTTCCCGTTGTGTGCACATAACTGCATGTTATGCTGCATACCAAACCGGGTGATCACATCTGAAAATCCCGTCAATAGTTCCGCCTCATTTTCACTGAAACAGGATTTCAGGCGGAAAGCAAGTTTCCCATCCGGTTGTTTGTGGATAAAACCTACAGATATACATATAATCTTGCCAAACTCAGCATAAATGCCTGCCCTTTGGTACACATCGGCAGGCGTTTGTTCCTCCTTACAAAAAGAAACAGCCTTCGACTCCCAAAGATGTTGCGTGTATTCATCAAGTTTGAGAAAATCGGGATATTGAGGCACTGTTTCGATATCTAGGAAAAGGATATCTTCGAGTCGGACATGATCCAGCATGAGTAAAAAATTAGGTGTACATCAATTGTTTGAGCCGGATACGGTGTGTTGAAACGATCAATGGCAATCGCCGCCGCAGCCGCCGCAGTCACCGGAAGAACAGCTGCCGTGAATGTGGCCGTGTGCCAGTTCTTCAGGAGTGGCTTCGCGTACTTCCACCACCGTTCCCGAAAAATGCAAATCGTCACCAGCCAGCGGATGGTTAAAATCCATAACAACCATATCACTTTTCACTTCAACAACAACCCCATTCAATCGGTTGCCTTGCGAATCGGTCATGGGAATAGCATTGCCTTCAACCAGCATGTCGTTGTCTATTTCACCATCCACCATGAATGCGGATATGGGAATTTCAACCACAGCTTCTTCAATGGCTGCACCATAAGCATTTTCGGCTGTCAAAAGAAAAGCGAAGTTGTCGCCGACTTTCATGTTTTCAATATTGCGTTCAAATTCAGGCAATAAACTCTCGGTTCCGTAAATGAAAGTTAGCGGATGATCAGCGTTTACTGTTTCTATGATTTCTCCATCTTTGCTATCAAGGCGGAGTTGGTAGGACAATGACACTACCTTGTTTTTTGAAATATTCATCGGATTTGTTTTAAAATGCGGAGACAAAGAAACCCGAATATCTCGAACTTTCAAAATTTTTTGCAGTCTTTCTACGATCTTCTTATGTAAGAGTATCTTTTACCTTGGTAAAGAATTCCCCGGGAAAAATGGCCGGAGCAACTTTTCCGACAGGTTTATAAAGATATGTTTTTTCCAGTTTTTCTTCCGGCAGGAAATGTTTCTGTTCATTAATCCGGTCCACCAATACAATAATAACGCTTAGTATAAGCGCATTGGTAAATATACCGAATGCAGCGCCTGCCAGCCGGTTAATCAGCCCTAATGATGTGGCGTTTGCGATTTTGGTAACCAAAAAACCGGAAGTATATACAAGAATCAATATAAGCAGGAAAACAATTGCAAAAGACACCACCGAACAAGCTAGCTCGCTCATCTGGAAGTTTCTTTGCAGAAAAGACTCCACCACTCCCGACAAGGCGAAACCACCCCATATAGCGAGTATCAAAGCGATAATAACAAAACTTTGAATGATAAATCCTTTCCTGAATCCTTTGTACGCTCCCCATCCCAAGCACAATAGGATAATGATGTCGATGACGTAGTTCATTGATTTCCCTGTCTTATATGTATATTCTTAATCCCTTACGACAACAGTTTCTCATAGAATTCCCCGTAATCCTGGACATAGCTTTCTGCTCGATGCTGAAGCACCGGTTTTTTTGATGCTTGCAGGTATTCAGTCACTTCGGGGTGGATGGAATCGCCAACGGTGACAAATCCATCCGAGAAATTGATAGCCAGTTTATTTAAACCCACATAATCAGAACTTTCCAATACAGCTACATCCTTTTTAGAAACACCATCGGTCAATGCTTTGGTTTTGAAATCGGGATTAAACGTTTCTTCGAAGCCATCATTATAAATAGAGTATACCACTTTTGCCTTAGAGAACAATGGATCTTCGCGGAATGCTTTTTTTACATACAAAGGCACCAAACCGGTAAACCAGCCGTGGCAATGCACTACATTGGGCACCCAGCGCAACTTACGAACGGTTTCGAGTACACCTCGACCGAAAAAAACTGCCCGTTCGTCATTGTCATTGAAATATTCGTTGCTGTCATTGGATAAAGTGTATTTCCGGCTGAAATAATCGTCATTGTCGATAAAATAAACCTGCATCCTTGCTGATTGAATGGAAGCCACCTTAATGATCAGGGGATGATCGGTATCGCTGATAATCAAGTTCATACCCGATAGCCGGATAACCTCATGCAACTGGTTTCTTCGCTCATTGATACATCCATATCTCGGCATAAACGTGCGGATTTCCTTTCCCTGCTCCTGAATCCCTTGCGGTAGATTACGGCAGATGGTCGACATCTCTGTTTCGGGAAGGTATGGTGTAATTTCTTGAGCAATAAATAATACCCTCATGTTTTTTGTAAAAAATACTGATAACAAATTTGATGCAAAGATAATAAAAAAAAATTGATTAGAAACAATACACGAGGTGTATAAATATTTGTTCTGTAATATATAGCGTTGTTAATGAATGTGTTGTTGATGAAAAATATATTCTTTCCCTATGCCTTGCCAATTGAACTGGTTTCGGATGATAAATGTTTTTAACTTTGTAAAGCTCATATTTTCATATGGAAAAATTAATTATTATTGCTGAAATTGTTTATTTCCTGGTTGTTATTGGGGTTACCATCAGGATTATTTATGACACGCGTAATCCAGTTAAAACTCTGGGATACCTGTTGTTAGTGATATTTTTGCCGCTTGTGGGTATTTTTTTCTACTTTTCTTTCGGGGTTAACTACCGCAAACAAAAACTGTATAACAAAAAAATCATCAATGATGATGCTTTGTTTGAATCAGCCAAGCAAAAAGTGATTGATTTTTCGAATAACCAGATAAGCGCTCACCAACAGCTTTTAGGCGATAAATCAAGCCTTGCACAGATGATGCTTATGGGATCGTGGTCTGCAATTACCCCGGTTGAAGACCTCAAATTACTGGTCAACGGCGAAGCCAAGTTTCCCGAAGTGTTGGATATCTTGGAAAAAGCACGCAACCATATCCACATAGCATACTATATTTATGCCGATGATGAGATTGGCAACCGTATCAAAGACATCCTGATACAAAAAGCCAGAGAGGGTGTCAAAGTACGTTTTATCTACGATGATTTTGCCAGCCACCAGTTAGGCAAACGTATGGTAAAAGAGCTCCGCAGCGCCGGAATTGAAGTATTTCCTTTCTACAAAATCAGGCTATTATTGCTGGCAAACCGTATGAATTACCGCAACCACCGGAAAATAATCGTCGTGGACGGTGAATATGGCTTTATCGGAGGCATCAATGTTGACGACCGCTATATCAACACCGGCAGAAATAAACTCTTTTGGCGCGATACCCATTTAAAGATCAAGGGGCAAGCTGTTGCCGGGCTGCAATACGTATTCATCAGCGATTGGAATTTCTGTGCCAACCAGCATGTCGAAATTTCGGGACATTATTTTCCAGAACCTGCCGTTACCTGCAAAGAAAGGCCAGACTCATTGGTACAGATCGTCAATAGCGGCCCTGACTCGGAACAGGCCGATATTATGATGGCTTACATGGGCGCTATTTCGTCTGCCCGGCGAAGGGTGTATATCACCACTCCATACTTTATCCCTAATGAAACGGTAATGAATTCGATGAAGTTTGCAGCGCTTAAAAGCGTGGATATACGATTGTTAGTGCCCGGAATATCCGACTCGTTACTGGTGAATGCGGCCTCGTGTTCCAACTATCAGGAACTGATGGAAGTAGGCGTACGCATTTACCGTTATCAAAAAGGGTTTGTACATGCCAAAACCATGGTAGTGGATGATAATATGTCCATCGTGGGAACGGCTAACATGGACATACGTAGTTATGACCTGAATTTTGAAATCAATGCACTGGTATATGACCGCGCTGTGAATGAAGAATTAACGGAGGTTTTCATGAACGATCTCCAAAACAGCACGGAATTAAATCCTGAAGAGTGGAGAAACCGCAGCAAATGGAGAAAATTCGGTGAGACGTTAGCAAGATTGGTATCGCCTCTGTTGTAATCTTTTATGTTACGCAATCGGTTGCGTAGATTTTTCCTGTGATTTATCGCCTCATTGGCCCTATTTTAGTTTTCTTTGCTCCTACAATCAAACAATGCTATATCTTTCTCATACCTAAACAAATGAAAAATACAGACACATCGCGCCGCGACTTTATCAAATCAGGCATCGTCCTCACATCTGGAATCCCGCTGATACAGGCCTGCAATCTTTTCGGTAACCGGAATGAAGCTGCTACAGGCTTATATGCCATCTTTCGCGACCCTCCCGCTTCGGCAAAACCATTTGTCCGTTGGTGGTGGAATGGTGATAAACTAACAGCCAAAGAGATATTACGCGAATTAGATGTGATGAAAGAAGCTGGTATCGGAGGTGTTGAGATCAACCCGATTGCTTTTCCCGGAGGAGATGATCTGGGAATCCCATCGTTGCCATGGCTTAGCCCGGAATGGATCGAAATGGTGAAAGTTGCCTTGAAAGGTGCTGACGAGCGGGGCATGACCTGCGATATTATTGTCGGATCGGGATGGCCTTTTGGTGCTGAATTCCTTACCGCCGAAGAACAGACCCAACTGCTCACGCTCACCAGCCGGAAGGTAACCGGCCCGGGAAAAACGACACTGAAAGTAACCGACCTGCTGAAAGAAGCCGCACCATCGGTGCATTCCAGTTATGAAGGCGCTACCAGCGAACTATATTCGCTTTGCTTGGCGCCGGTGCAAATGAAAACATTTACACCGCCTGTCGATCTCCCGTACGAGAAAAACAAAGAAATCATCACAGTGGATATTCCCAATGGAGAACATATATTGTATGCTTTGGTAAAAGTTACCGGTTTCCAGGCGGTGATCAATGGGGCTCCGGGTGCCGCCGGTCCGGTATTGAACCATTACAACCAAAAGGCTGTAGAAAAATTCCTGAACCGGATGTCGGACAACCTGTTTCCGGCAATGAACGGCCTGAAAGGTTTCCGGGCAATGTTCTGCGATAGTATGGAACTGGAAGGCGCCAACTGGTGCCATGACTTCATCGAAGAATTTAAACGGCGTAACGGGTATGATGTATCGCCCTACCTGCCATACATTCTCTACAAAGTAGGGCATATGGGGCATGCTGTCGAAGGTGCTATAATAACGCAAACCACCGGTACGGCAAAGGAAGAAGTGGAACGTGTACGCTACGACTTTTTTGTGACCTGCATGAATATTGTCAGCGACCGGTTCCTTGGGCCATATACACAATGGTGTAACAAATACGGTTTCAAATCAAGGGTACAGCCTTATGGTCGTGAATTCCATCCGTTGGAAGCTTCGCTGAAAGTAGATATTCCCGAATGCGAAACATGGCTGTGGCACAACGACAGCGACCCGAAGAACGATTTCGTAAAAAGTCCTACCTACACCAACGTCAATAAGTTTGTGGCATCTGCCGTACACTTGTCAGGCAAAAAAGAAGTCAGTTGCGAAGAAATCACCAACACCAATGCCGTATTCAACGCTACGTTGGAACGGATCAAGGTCACCGGTGACCAGAGCAATACTTCCGGGGTTACCCATTCCATCCTCCACGGTTTCAACTACAGCCCGTTGGAAGCACCATTCCCAGGGTGGATCCGCTACGGGACATTTTTCAATGAAAGAAACCCGTGGTGGCCTTTCTTCAAACTATGGGCGGCCTATAAAACCCGCCTCTCCGCCCTGCTGATGGAAACGGAGTCCTTTGCCGATATTGCCGTGATGCATCCCTTGGCAGATATGTGGACAAAATACGGTCCGCAACGCGACCCGTTCCCGGGATTAAACTATCCCCAATACCAATACCGCGTATGGGAAGCCATACACCGCAACGGAAACAGTTGCGACTACACCAGCGAAGCCATCATACAACAAAGCACATCAGCGGGTGGATTCCTGAAATACAATAACCGCGAATACCATACATTAATGTTGCTGGAAGTGGAGTCCATGCAGCCCGCCACCGCCGAAGCCCTTACGACATTTGTCAAAAACGGCGGCAAAGTTATTTTTGTAGGAAAAGAACCGTACAAGTCCGCAGGCCTGAAAGACCACCAAGCGAACGACGAAAAAGTGAAACAGGCGGTTGCAGGCATGAAACAGGGCCATGCTACGCAGGTATTCACAGTGGAAGCCCCAGCAGACGACCTTGTGGGATGGTTCAGGAACATACAGCAACAATGTGGCATCAAGCCTTACATGACCATTGACAAGCCCAATCCGTACATCAGCCAGATACGCCACCAAACCGATGGCATGGACATTTTTTTCGTTACCAATTGCAGTACGGAAAATAAATTTACCATACAAGCAGGATTTCCTGTGTCGAAGGGTAAACCATGGTTGTGGAACCCGGAAACGGGCGAACGGCATCGTTATCCGGGTCATGCCGGACATGGCAATACATTAACGATCGATCTGCCGCCAGCAACTTCACAACTGATTGTTTTTGACGAAAAAGCCCGCGGAGGTGATACCCCGGTAATGCCCGCAGAACAACCCGGTATGGAATTGACAGGCTGGGAAGTGCGAATGCAACATATCAACGGCAATACTGAGCAGCGTATATTTCCCGCATTGTTTGACCTTGCCGCCGACGAATCGACGCGATCCTTTGCAGGATATCTTTTCTACGAAAAAAAGATCGAAGGCGAAACTGCATCTTTCAACTGGATTGACTTGGGACGGGTATTCGGCGTGTCGGAAGTAACCCTCAATGGCGAAAACCTCGGATGTCAATGGTATGGCCGTCATTTGTACCGCATTCCTACACATTTGGCCAAGGCTACAAATAAAGTACTACAGGTAAAAATCACCACTACCGTGGGAAATTACCTGAAATCGACTCCCGACAACAGGGTTGGATACGGATGGACACATTGGCAGGGATGGCAACCGGTGGGAATGTTAGGTCCGGTAAAATTATTATAATCCTCTGGCGAAACCTTTTTAACCAAACACCATGATCAAACACATTCAGACCCTATTAGCGATCATTTTTTTGGTAGGGTTCGGGTTGCCAGTATCTGCCGACATCCGTCCTGCCGGTCTCACTTGCGAATACACTGAAAAACCATTGGGTATTGATATTGTTGCACCAGTACTTGGCTGGAAATTACAATCGGATGAACGCGCACAATATCAAACTGCTTACGAAATAATGGTAGCCACTTCCAAAGCCGATTTGGAGCAAGGTAAAAATTTGATTTGGAAAAGCGGTAAGAAAACTACGGCACAAAACAACAACATTGTGTATGCCGGCAAAAAACTGCAACCTTTTACCCGTTATTACTGGAAGGTGCGTGTATATGACCGCGATGGAAAACCTTCAGCGTGGAGCGATGCAGCCTGGTGGGAAACAGCAATGCTGGCGCCTGCCGACTGGAAAGCGCAATGGATCGGTGATGGCAGCCAATCCCCTGTCAACGAGATTGATTTCTACAAGGATGAACCAACGCCAATGTTCCGTAAAACTTTCAACGTGAAAAAGCCAATAGCTTCGGTACGGCTTTATATCACGGGATTGGGATATTACGAAGCACATATCAATGGCGATCGTGTGGGGAATAATGTACTCGATCCGGGCTGGACAAATTTCGGAAAACAGGTACTTTACAGCGTTTATGATGTTTCTGGTATGATCCGTCAAGGCGACAATGCCATCGGGGTTATCCTTGGCAACGGTTTTTACAACCCGCTTCCGATGCGAATATTCAAGCCTTTGCGCGAATTTCTCTATATTGGCCGCCCATGCCTCAAGGCACAATTGCGTGTGACTTACGCGGACGGTTCAGTGGAAACCATTGTTACCGATAACACTTGGAAAACCACACCCAGCGCCATCATGCGTAACAATGCATACTTGGGTGAACACTACGATGCCCGGATGGAAACTCCCGGATGGTGTGCTCCTGCTTTCAAGGACAGCCAGTGGAAACAGGCTTCAGTTGCCACTGCACCTTCCGGAGAACTCACTGCACAGATGCAACCGCCTATTCGTATCACTAAAACTTTCCGTCCTGTACGGATGACAGAAAGCCGTCCCGGAGTATTTGTGTTCGACATGGGACAGAATTTTGCCGGAGTAGCGCGTATCAAAGTGCAAGGCCCAAGGGGTACTAAAATCGTCATCCGTTATGGCGAGGATGTGTATTCGGATGGTAGCCTGAATGTGATGACTTCCGTGGCCGGGCAACAGAAACGCGTGTGGAATGCCAACCGCGAAGCGCCCGGACAACCACAAACTGCATGGCAGGAGGATAGTTATACGCTGAAAGGCGAAGGTGAGGAAATATGGTCGCCATGCTTTACCTTCCATGGCTTCCGTTATGTGGAGGTCACCGGTTGGCCGGGACGTCCCACCATTGATAATATTGAAGGTCTACGCATGAATGCCGATTTGCCCCGTGCCGGACAATTCGAATGCTCCAACCCAATGTTTAACCAATTGAATACAGCCATTGACTATACTTTCCTGAGCAATGTGTTCAGCGTGCAATCCGATTGCCCTGCCCGTGAGAAATTCGGTTATGGTGGCGACATTGTGGGTGTGGCTCGTACTTTCGGATGGTTCTATGACATGGAGAACTTTTACCGCAAGGTGATTCGCGATTTTGCCAATGATCAGCGCCCCCTTGGCGGGATGACCGAAACGGCGCCTTACAATGGCATTGCCGATCAGGGACTCGGCGACGGTTCAGGCCCCATTGGCTGGCAACTGGCATTTGCTTTCCTGCAAAAGCAATTGTACGAATATTATGGTGATACGCGTACCATTGAGGCATATTACCCTGCATTACGCAAGCAAGTGGAATTTCTTCGCGCCAATGCCAAAGACCATATTATCGATCGTTGTATCAACGACCACGAAAGCCTCGAGGAACGTATCCCGGTGCTATTTGCCACTGCGCACTATTATCATCATGTGATGTTGTTGGGCGAATTTGCAACACTTACCAACCGTGCTACCGATGCCAAGACATATCATCAACTGGCGGCAGACATCAAAGCTGCATTTATTGCAAAATTTGTAAAGTCCGGCGAAGTGGGGAATCATATCCAAGCAGCACAAGCATTTGGGTTATATTACAATTTACTACCCGATGGCAGTAAAGATGCTGCGTTCAATATTTTGCTTCAGGAAATTGCCCGGTGCGAAGGGCATATTGCTGCGGGAATATTCGGTGTTCCTTTGGTATTGGAGGTACTCACGAAAAACAACCGCAATGACATTGCTTACGAAATGGTTAATAAAAAGACCTTCCCCGGATGGGGACACATGTTGCAGTCGGGCGCTACCACTGTTTGGGAAACATGGAAATATTCGGATAACGTATATTCTCAAAACCACCCCATGTTTGGGAGTGTGGGCGAATGGTTTTACCAGGCATTGCTTGGCATCAATCCGGCTGCTCCCGGATTCAAACGCATCATCATTAAACCTCAGCCTGCCGGTGATCTCGTATGGGCACGGGGAAGTTTCGAATCCATACAGGGAACCATTGCCTCGTCTTGGAAAATAGACGGCGGAAAATTCCTGTTCGATGTTGCCGTCCCGGTAAATACCACTGCCGAAATATGGGTTCCATCCAATGGAACATCGGCAATTACCGAAAGTGGTAGTGCTGTAAAAGATGCCAAAGGCTTAAAGTTTCTCCGCAACGAAAAAGGTTACGCTGTATTTGAAGCTGGTTCCGGGCAATATGCTTTTGCATCGGCAATATGATCTTTTATAATAGAATTTGTAATATGTTTTGTTTACTTTTGCAGAATCCAATAATTATTGAAATTTCAAAACGAAACGAAACATAAACCACATTATGCTCAAAATAGGACTTTTAGGAGCCGGTATGATTGGCAATACGCACATTGACGGATTGCTGTCGATGAAAAGTAAAATTGCCCAATACACGGCTGTTTGTGACATCGACGCGGCCAAGCGTAATGATTTTGCCAAAAAATATAACCTTCGCGCTTTCGCGGATTTGGACGAAATGCTGGCCAACCCGGATATTGATATTGTTGATTTGTGTCTGCCCAGTTTTATGCACGAACAATTTGCCATAAGGATTGCCAAAGCCAAAAAACATCTTCTGATCGAAAAACCCATTGCTTTCACGCTCGAAGCGGCACATAATATCTTTACGGTTGCCCGTGAAAATGGCATCCGCATCATGGTAGCGCAGGTAATACGTTTCTGGCCCGAATATGCCAAAATCAAGGAAATATGCGACAGCGGCGCATTGGGCGATATCGTCACCGTATACGCCGGGAGGCTCGGACAGATGGTTACTTGGGTCAACTGGTATAAAGACCCCGCCAAATCAGGCGAAACATTGATGAACCTCACCCAACACGACATCGACTTCCTGCATTACCTGTTGGGCAAGCCCGTATCGGTATATAGCGCCGGTACCCGGGATGCCAATAATAATTACAATGATGTGATGAATATCTTCCGCTTTGAGTGCGGCACCAATGCCATGGTTGACGGCAGCCTGAGCATGACAGCCGGTTACCCTTTCACTATGCGGATGCGCGTACTGGGAACCAAAGGCACGTTGGAATTCACATACACTGCCGGCGAAAACATCGGCCCCGAAAGCAACTCCACATTGATATGGTATCGCCCCGACGAAAAAGGCGAAAAGGTGGGAGTGGGGGGCTACGACCCGTATGGAAAAGAAATCGAATACTTTGCTGAGTGTATCATTGCTGGCAAAGACCCTGAAATAGTTTCTGAACCAAGCGTCATGCAGGTGCTTACATCTATTCTTGCAGCCAAGGAATCGCTTGCCAAAGGTGAGATCAGGTTATAGAATACGGATGACGTTAACCTGCTGGGTTTTAATAACCCGGTAGGTTTAATATCATAACTAAGACCTACCGGGTCTTTGAGACCCAGCAGGTCGTTACATTGTACGAAAATTATCATAACCAAATAATAACAATCAATATGAACCAAACAAATCAAAACAGGCGCAGTTTCTTGAAGACAGCAGCTTTGGGAGCAGCAGCCTTTACCATTATTCCGCGCCATGTATTGGGCGGAACGGGTTTCTTAGCGCCCAGTGATGAGCTTACTAAGGCCATTATCGGCGTGGGTGGCATGGGACGCGGGCATATCGCGTATCCCGGTGCACGCCTCACTGCCATTTGTGATGTGGACAAAACCCATTTGGACATCGCCCTGAAGCAATGCCCGGCAGGTGTCAAAACGTACCACGATTATCGTGAGATACTGCAAGACCCGTCTGTCGACATCGTACACATCGCTACGCCGCCGCACTGGCACGGTATTATGGCAGCCGATGCAGCCAAGGCCGGTAAGGATATTTGGTGCGAAAAACCAATGACACGAACCATCGGTGAAGGTATCCGCGTAAAAGAAGCTGTACAACGCCATGGACGTATCTTTCGGCTGAACACATGGTTCCGCTTTGCTGACAATTTCTACGGAATGGGAACCACCGTAAAACCGATCAAGAAGCTCGTCCAAAGTGGTTTGTTGGGTTGGCCGTTGAAGGTTACCGTGAGCGCCACTACCGGTTTCGACTGGAAATTTTTCTGGGTAGGCAAAACCGGCCTGGAGATACAATCCGTTCCTGCCGCACTGGATTACGATTTCTGGCTCGGCCCGGCACCTTTTAAACCATACAACGCACACCGCACACACGGCACATTCCGTGGTTACTGGGACTATGACGGTGGTGGCCTTGGCGATATGGGACAGCATTACTTAGACCCGATCCAGTACTTTCTTGGTAAAGACGACACCAGTCCTGTGGAAGTGATTGTGGATGGCGAGCAACAGGATTCGGATGCCTGCGGTACATGGAAACGTGTGGAGTTAGTATATGCTGACGGTTGCCGCATCATCCTCGACGGTGAAAACCGCGATACGAAAGCCGCATACATTGAAGGCCCTAAAGGGAAACTGTATCCCGGTTTCCGTTCGGACATACCCGACCTGGAAAAGAAATTAGCCGCTTTCCCCGACCCGGAACCTCAAATGACCGATTTTGCCGAAGCTGTACGTACCCGTACCACTTTTGCACTTAATGATCAAAACGGTTTTCGTTCATCCACCATAGTTAATATGGCTATTATTGCTGTCCGTTTGGGACGTTCGCTGAAGTTCGATCCCGAAAAGTTGCAATTTGTCGGCGACGATGGTGCAAACGCTTTGATTAACCAACCAATGAGGGGGCCGTGGAGCATATAATTTTCGGATAATAGAACGCGGATGACGCGGATTAAACTGATTTATACAGATTTTTTCATGGAATTGTTGCATCAGGAAATCACTGACAAAATTTTAAAAGCCTTTTACGATGTCTATAATGAATTGGGATATGGTTTCTTGGAAAAAGTATATGGAAATGCTTTGTTCTACGAATTGACTTCCCTCGGATTCGATTGCAAGGCCCAATATCCGGTAGATGTTTACTATCTTGATAAAAGGGTTGGGCAATATTTTGCAGACATCATTGTAAATGATTGTGTGATTCTAGAATTAAAAGCAGCAGAATCCATTTGTGAGGAACATGAAAATCAGTTAATCAATTATCTGAAAGCAACAAATATTGAAGTGGGGTTGCTTTTGAATTTTGGTAAAAAGCCGTCCCACAAACGAAAAATCTTCACTAATAATAAAAAAACAAGAATGCAATAATATAGATTCAGCAGACTTCTCGATAAAATATCCGTGAAAAATCCGTCGAATCTGTGTCATCCGCGTTCCATATAAACAAATCGAAAATGAAGAAGTTATTCATATCATTCATATTAGCGGTCGGGTTATTATCGGCAACATTTGCCCAAACCGACCAGAGAACCCGCGAAACAAAAATTGCGGACATCGTCATGCAATTGCCTGCGGGCAATACGGCAAGCTATAACCAACTGATGGGCGAACTGAGCCAATTAGGTGACGTTATTGCTGACCTGGCACCACGCTTGGCCGATCCCGGTGGAAAGGATGCACAAATACGTTCTGCGATTGGAGGTTTGGCCATGTATGCCTCGAAAAATGCAAGTTTGAAAGCCCCTGTGGCCAAGAGCCTTTGTTCGGTCATACCTAAAGCAAAATCAGATGAAATCCGCGATTTCCTGTTTATCCAGTTACAATATGTGGCTGGAGCCGAATCAGTGGAAACCGCCGCTCAATACTTGGGTAACGCTCGCTTAGCCGATGCTGCAGCCCGTGTATTGGTGCGTATTGGTAACGATGCCGCTGGAAAAGCCTTGCAAACAGCACTCGGCAAAGCCAACGGAGCGCAACAGGTTACAGTAGTGGAAGCCTTGGGTGACATGCGCTACCAACCGGCCAACGACGCCATTGGTGCATTAGCAACAGCCGACGATGCAAAGCTTCGCAAAGCCGTATTGCATAGTTTGACTTTGATAGCCGTTCCTTCATCGGAAAAAGTATTGGCCGAAGCTACCGAAAAAGTCAGTTACAAGTATGAGCCTACCGATGCTTTCGGCTCTTATGTTCTGTTCCTCAAAAATAGCATTCCAGCCCAGTCAGACATGGTTACAAAGTCTGCCAAAAAAATGCTGAAAGCCACTTCTGAAACATCACAGATTGCTGCCAAAAGCGCTGCTTTGGAACTTCTCACCCTCTCGGACGGCGAAAAAGCCATTGGTGACATAACCGATGCTTTGAAAAGCAGTAACAAGCAATATCGTCAGGCTGCTTTGAAATATTCAGTAAACATCAAATCGTCAAAAATGTATGATGCTTTGATGAAGGCTGCGAAGAAAGAAAAACGTACCGAAGCGAAAGCCGAATTGGTTACAGCATTTGGTGTGCGTGGTGACAAGGCTGCATGGTTGTTTGTACAGGGATGTTTAACCGACAATAATGGAAACATTCGCACAGCAGCCATCGTAGCAGCAGGTAAGTTGGCCGGAACCGATGCGGTAGCATCCATCGTGAAAGCAATGAATACCGGAGACACACAGGTAGTAACTGCCGGGAAAAATACATTGCTGACCATCGCCGGTGATAAGGTAATAACCGAAGTTGCCGCAGCCATACCGCAAACTTCCGCGCAAGCGAAAGTAGCATTCATGGATATATTGGCAGATCGCCGGGCAGCGTCACAGGCCGGAACTATCTTTGCACAAACTTCATCAACTGATGCCAATGTACGTTTGGCAGCCGATAAGGCCCTGGTGTCGGTAGTTACCGAAAAGGATGTTCCGAGAATTGCACAGCTGTTGAATGCTGCTTCCAACAAAGATGAGATTACAGCATTACAACAAGCTTTGTTTGCTGCTGTATCGGGACAAAGCCAGGACAAACAAACCGAACTGGTGGCTGAACAGGCTGCAAAGAGTAGCAACCCTGCCGTATACGGTAACGTATTGGCCATGATCGGTGGAAAAAAGGCGTTGGACTTAGTGGTGGATCAGGGCTTTAACAGCAGCAATGCAAGCATGAAAGAAGCCGCTTTCGAAGCATTGATCAACTGGAGCGACGACCAGGCGATACCACAGCTTTACAAGATTGCTGTCGGTAATCCCTCGGGTGCATATTTTGACAAGGCTTTGTCGGCTTACATCGCAAAAGCCGGTACTTCAAAGGATAAGCCCGAACAAAAGCTGATCATGTTACGTAACGCATTGGACATTGCCAAAACACCGGCACAAAAACAAACTATCCTGCGGCAAATTGGACGTACGGGCACTTTCGTGGGATTGATCACTGCCGGTAAATATCTGGACGATAGTAATAATGACGTGCAACAGGCTGCCGTACAAGCTGTCCGCACAATTGCCTTGGCACACGCCGAATACTACGGCCCCGAAGTAACCGCATTGCTGAACAAGGCAATGGCCGTGAACAAGGACCCCGAAGCGGATTACCAGAAGCAAGCCATCCTGAAACACATGGCTGCACTGCCGAAGGACGGCGGTTTCGTGTCTATGTTTAACGGCAAAGACCTCACCGGATGGAAAGGCTTGGTAGAAAATCCGATTGCCCGCAGCAAGATGACCCCAAAACAGTTGGCCGAAAAGCAAGTAAAAGCTGACGAAATCATGCGCCGCTACTGGAAGGTCGAAAATGGGTTGCTGGTGTTCGAAGGCAAGGGTTATGACAATCTCTGCTCGGCAAAGGAGTACGGCGATTTCGAATTATATGTGGACTGGCGGATCACCAAAGGCGGCGATGCCGGTATTTACCTGCGCGGTACGCCCCAGGTACAGATTTGGGACATTGCCCTCACCAACGTGGGCGCTCAGGTCGGCTCCGGTGGTTTATACAACAACCAGAAACATCTGAGCAAACCGCTGATGGTGGCCGACAACCCGGTAAATGAATGGAATTCATTCTACATCAAGATGATTGGCGAAAAGGTGACCGTATATCTCAACGGACAATTAGTAGTGGATAACATCACGCTCGAAAACTTCTGGGACCGCAAGTTGCCCATTTTCGAGAAAGATGCCATTGAATTGCAGGCACATGGCGAACGGGTGGAGTATCGCGATATCTATGTCCGCGAAATTCCCCGTCCCGAGCCTTATAAAGTAGCGGATGCTGAGAAAACCGAAGGTTTCGTGCCGATATTCAATGGTAACGATATGTCGGGTTGGGTAGGTAACCTGAAAGACTATATCCCGCGCAATGGCACTATTGTGTGCGATCCCTCACAGGGTGGCCGCGGTAATCTATATACCGATAAGGAATATTCTGACTTCATCATGCGTTTTGAGTTCCAACTGACACCCGCAGCCAACAATGGTCTGGGTATTCGTACCCCGCTCGAAGGCGACGCTGCTTATGTGGGGATGGAGTTGCAGATACTCGACAACGAAGCCGACGTATACAAGAACCTGCAAGTGTATCAATATCATGGTTCGATATATGGTGTAATTCCCGCCAAACGCGGTTTCCTGAAACCTGTTGGCGAATGGAACTACCAGGAAGTGATCGCCGAAGGCAACCATATCAAGATTACGCTTAATGGTACGGTGATTCTTGACGGCGATATAGCGCAAGCAAGCAAAAACTTTATCGAAACAGCCGACCATCAGAAACACCCCGGACTCTCGAACAAAAGCGGGCATATCGGGTTTCTTGGTCATGGATCGGAAGTGGCATTCCGTAATTTGAGGATTAAGGATTTGTCGAAACCGACAGCGCCTGTGAAGAAAGGTAAGAAGTAAAAGGTAAGAAGTAAGAAAAAAAGCCCCGCGGATGGGCGGGGCTTTTTTTAGGAAAAAATGGCCGAAAAAATCATAAAATATCCGACTACTATAAAAAAGTATAGTATCTTTGTATTGTAATCAAAAACAAGGAGTAGTGGAATCGAAAATTTTAACTGAAAAAGAGGCGGAGCTTATAGAAGCTATCCGAAATTTTAAAAAATCAAGGCATAATCCGTCAAAAATGTTGGAATTGTGGGTAAGAGAACTTTTTGAAACCTTGTTAAAAGAAGATGATTTATAAAAATGTAATAAGATGAAAGCCAAAACAAAAGCAACAAAAACATCACTCATCCATAGCATGGATGACATTGTGTTAGATATTACTTGGTCAAAAATAGCCGAACGGTATTTCCCTGGAAAGTCCATTTCGTGGTTTTATAACAAGCTTCGTGGTGTGGATGGTAACGGAGGCCAAGGGGAATTCACCATGTCTGAAAAAATACAGTTGCGGAATGCACTTTTTGATTTTTCAGAACGCGTACGCAATGTAGCTCAATCAATTGAAATATAAGACTCTCGTAGAATAGTTTTTGATTACATTAAGCCCCGCTACGGAGTCTGCGGGGCTTTTTCAAATTTATTTTCAAATAATAAACTTTATATCAAAAAAGATAATACCTTTGCACGCTTTAAAAATCATCATAAAAACAAATTAATATGCCTGTAAAAATCAGATTAACAAGACAAGGAAAGAAAGGTTATGCTTTTTATCACATTGTTGCGGCTGACAGCAGGGCGCCACGGGATGGCAAGTATATCGAAAGATTGGGTTCGTACAATCCGAACACATATCCGGCCACTGTCGAACTGGATTTCGACAAGGCTCTTACTTGGCTGAACAACGGAGCCCAACCAACCGAAACATGCAGGAATATTCTCTCAAACGAGGGTGTTCTGATGAAAAAACATTTACTCGAAGGAGCAAAAAAAGGTGCTTTTTCGGAAACCGAAGCTGAATCGCGTTTTACAAAATGGAAAAACGATAAGCAAGCCAAGGTCGACGCGATAAATAACGATGTCACCAAACGGAAAAATGAATTAGCCCGTAAGAACAAAGAAGAAGAATTGAAAGCAAAGGAAAGCAAAGCTCAAAAGATAGCTGAAAAATTGGCTGCGCTTGAGCCGAAAGCTGATGCAACTGCTGAAAGCAACACCGATTCCGCCGAATAAAAATTATAAGAAGTCACCAATAGTTAAACCCTCAAAGTTCATATCTTTGAGGGTTTCTTATTTTCATACGAATGAATTCCTCTTTACATCCATTAGGTAAAATATCCAAAACACATGGATACAATGGTACGCTGGTACTGGTTTCTGAACAAATGTTTGACGATGAGCTGGAAAATTTGGCGGAATTATTTGTGGTCATTGATGGTTTACCCGTTCCTTTTCCCATTGTAGCATTGATCTTGCAAACCGACACTTCGGCACATCTGCAACTCGAATTTGTCGAAAACCAGCATGATGCACTCGAACTGGTAGGCTGCGAAGTTTATGCTGCAGTCACGTACAAAACAGTTGAAGCGGGCTTGGAACAATGGATTGGATTTTCGGTACATGACGTCTCGCACGGTCATATTGGCGTGATACGGCAAATAGAGGATTACCATGGAAACATAGTGTTACAAGTGATGGACAAGGACAAAGAAATCCTGATTTCGTTATTTCCCGAATTGGTAACCCACATGGACAACCATTCCAAAATTTTATACATCGCTGCTCCCGATGGCTATTTTGAGGAATCATGAGCCAAACGCCTTCGTGTCAAAAAATGAACATCAACTACCCGATTATAAAAAACTTTCTTATCTTTGTTATAGATAAGGCGATTCATATGAAGATATATCAATACCT
>JAVBSH010000242.1:0-10237 GCA_031547085.1 Bacteroidales bacterium | reverse complement strand
CCGCAAAGATTTCTTCAATATCAAAATTAAGGTTGTACTTATTACAGATATCAATTACATTTTCAATTGCTTGAAAATGATAGAGTCCACGAAGAGGATTTCCTTCGTAATCATCTTCCATGTGGGTACGTTTCAGTGTTGCCAGGTCCATGACCTCTACTTTGTTTGTTTGGAAATCGAATGTTTCCTTTCTTGTCATTAACTCGTTCATAATTGTAATTTTTAAAATTGTTAAAAAATGATTTATATATTTAGCTTAACCGAACCCTTGAGGTTTATTGCTATGGATTAAGATTCTAAAGCAGTAATTTTCATGCAGTTTGAGATATTTGAGGATCCATTGCTGCTATTATTGCTTTAATTAATGTCTTGTTATATCCGTCCTGCGCTTGTCTTTGCATACCAAAATCACAAACTGCAACTCAATCAGCTTATGTTCGAAACAGATATCGGATCCGTAATCCACCCGTTGCCATAAGCTGAAGGTGAAGTTATCAAATGACCATATGAAATATCCGGATAACCTGCCGGACCTGTCCCTTTGCAATAATTTCTTATTCAACTCCATGATATTATCCGATGAGATAATCATGTTCAGTATATCCGCAAAGGCATTGACCGCACTTTGATTTGTATGGTAAACGGGACCTAAAAATTCTATTTGCATGGCTGTAATGATTAGTCGTAATTATCACCGAATACTTCCGTAGCATACCTCTCCATATCAAAGAAATTACTTATGATGCCTTGATATTCCAGTGCGTCATCAGGCATTTCATTCTCCCCGCAATCAAATTCAGGATAGGATGTATGGTTATCCTGATAACGGGTTACAAGCAGGTGTGCATCATCCGTCGCTATATTATGCCCATGACAGTCGCACCATGTCATAAAAGATCCTGTTTCCTGTTCGTCCAGCCGTTCCAGGGCGTCCCTTATCTCAAAGAAATTCGGGCAGAACCATTTTTTGTTTATCAGCACGTCGGGAATATTTTCCCATGCCGGATATAGGAATTGAGGGTTTTTCTCACCGGGAAAATAGGACAGGCAAGCCTGGTAGAACTCGCCTATATCCCCATAGTCCGATAAGTGGAACCAATCGCCTCCGTGGATATCGTTATCTATTTCTTGTTTAGTAGTTACCACTACTTCTGCTTCGGATAAGTCCATAATTTGTTATACTATTATGAGTTTGATTCTAAATACTCTGCTATTATATCTCCATGACAGGGATGCGGTTTACAGAAACATCCGAGCTTTTTGCCTTTTAGCGCATGAATTCTTTCTTTGAACTCCGCGTCTGTTTTGATACGCTTGTCAAAATATTCTTTGTATTTCCCAAGCGTTGAGCCTCTTTCCGATTTGTCCGTGAGCGGGAACGGGTTCCCGAAATATCCATCTTGGCCTCTTCCTGCCCTGCCTATATATACGTCGTACTCGTCACTGCGTATATTCACTACCGTTGTTTTCATCTTATATCTTTTTTAAATTAATACTAATGTGGAAGCCGTAGATTTTCAGTCCACAGGCTTTAAAGGTGCGTGTTCAGGCGGTGCAAGGTTTTCCGGAAAAATACCGGAGCGAAGCGAGGATGATTTTTCCAGGAAACCGCTTTAGCGGCTCGACCTTGCTCCGGAGTTAAGAACACGAAACCACCTTTGCCTGTGGGACTGAAAATCTACGGTCTTTCTACATTTGCTCTGATTTGTGATTTTGCAGAAAGAATCTTATAACCAATAAGTAAAGTAATATGTCTTTGATGACAGAAGGAAGAATTGGAATGGATTGAAAGGGAAAAGAATCTACGGCATTTGCTGAAGAAGGAAGAATAACGATAGTCATTATTGGTTATTTGCTGTTTTTTTTGGTCTTATCACGAAAAATAGATATTTTTGCACGAAATGCCGATTAATATGAGTAAGAAAGCAATCAATCGAATAAAAGCGGTTTTAGCTGAACAAGGTAAGACAAATAAATGGCTTGCTGAACAACTTGATAAAAACGAAACCACTATTTCTCGTTGGTGTACTAACGAAGTTCAACCATCGATGGAGAATTTGGTAGAGATAGCCAACTTGCTTGGTGTAGATGTTAGAGAACTAATAAAACCTACCAAGGAATAGTTTAAAAGCAGTTTCAGATTATGAATAAAGAAGCCCAAATAGAAAGTAGGTTAATTGAGAAGCTAACGGAACTCAAATATACCTATCGCCCAGATATTCGCGACAGGGATACGCTTGAACTTAACTTTCGAAAAAAGTTTGAAGCATTGAACCGTGTTCATTTGACAGATTCGGAATTTTATCGTTTGTTGGAAGAGATTATTAACCCCGATGTATTTATTTCTTCTAAAAGGTTACGAGAGGTTAATTCTTTTCAGCGTGAAGATGGTACCCCGCTAAATTACACATTGGTAAACATAAAAGACTGGTGTAAAAACGATTATGAAGTCGTCAACCAACTAAGAATTAATACGAAAAATAGCAATCAGCGTTATGACGTAATTCTGCTTATTAATGGGATTCCGGTTGCGCAAATAGAGTTAAAAGCCTTTGAAGTCAGCCCGCGGCGTGCTATGCAGCAAATTGTCGATTACAAAAATGATTCGGGTAATGGCTACAACAATACTCTGTTGTGTTTTATGCAGCTTTTCATAGTCAGCAATCAAACTAGTACAAACTACTTTGCCAATAATAACAATCCGCATTTTGCCTTTAATGCCGATGAACAGTTTTTACCGGTATATAAATTGGCTGACGAAGACAATAAGAAGATTGACCATTTGGATAAGTTTGCCGAAAAATTCCTTGCCAAATGTACTCTTGGCGAAATGATTAACCGTTATATGGTTTTGGTGGCAAGCGAACAAAAGTTGTTGGTGATGCGTCCTTATCAAATCTATGCGGTAAAGGCTATTGTTGACTGCATTCATCAGAATAGAGGTAATGGATATATTTGGCATACCACCGGTAGTGGAAAAACCCTTACCTCGTTTAAGGCTTCTACGCTGCTCAAAGACAATCCTGACATTGAAAAATGTCTGTTTGTAGTTGACCGAAAGGACTTGGACAGGCAAACCCGCGAAGAATTCAACAAGTTTCAGGAAGGTTGTGTTGAACAGAACACCAATACTGACGTACTCGTTCAACGAATGTTATCCACAGACTACGCCGATAAAGTAATTGTGACCACTATCCAAAAACTTGGTTTGGCGCTCGACCCCAATCATAAGAAAAACTATAAAGAACGTTTACAGCCTTTGAGCAACAAGCGAGTGGTATTTATTTTTGATGAATGTCATCGGTCGCAGTTTGGTGATAATCATAAAGCTATCAAAGAATTTTTTCCGAATGCTCAACTATTCGGATTTACCGGTACGCCTATTTTTGAAGATAATGCCACTTACACAAAAATAGATGGGCAGCAGGCCTCTTATCAAACAACAAAAGATATTTTTCAAAAGCAGTTGCATGCCTATACCATTACGCATGCTATTGACGACCGGAATGTACTGCGTTTCCACATTGACTATTTTAAACCGGAAGGCAATTATAAGCCTAAAGCGGGCGAACCACTTGCCAAAGTAGCTATAGTGGAAGCTATGCTGAACAAACACGATGCGGCAACCAATTTCCGTCGTTTCAATGCCTTGTTTGCTACGGCATCTATCAATGATGCCATTGACTATTACAGACTTTTCAAAGAGATACAGGCAAAACGACAGGCAGAAGATGAAAACTTCCAGCCATTAAACATCGCTTGTGTATTCTCGCCCCCTGCTAACGGCAATGATGATGTAAAGCAAATTCAGGAAGACCTTCCGCAAGAAAGAATAGACAATCAACAAGAGCCTGAAAAAAAGAAAGAGGCACTTAAAGCTATTATTGCCAATTACAATACGCAGTATGGAGCAAATCATAATATTAATGAGTTTGATTTGTATTATCAGGATGTGCAAAAACGCATTAAAGACCATAAATATTCTAATGCCGATTATCCTTATGCCAATAAAGTTGATGTGGTGATTGTAGTTGATATGCTGCTTACAGGCTTTGATTCCAAATACCTCAATACGTTGTATGTGGATAAGAACCTGAAATACCATGGATTGATTCAGGCATTCTCGCGTACAAACCGAATTTTGAATGATAGCAAGCCCTATGGAAATATTCTCGATTTTCGCGGACAACAAACCGAAGTGGACAATGCTATTGCCTTGTTTTCGGGCGAAGAAGCTGCCGAGCGTGCCAAAGAAATATGGTTGGTTGACCCGGCACCGAAGGTGATGGAGAAATTTGAAAAAGCAGTGGCGGATTTGGATAAATTCATGCAGTCACACGGTCTGGAATGTGTGCCAGAAGAAGTGAACAACCTAAAAGGAGATGTTGCACGTGCCGAATTTATTAACCGTTTCAAAGAGGTACAACGCTACAAAACCCAACTCGACCAGTATACCGACCTCAAGAAAGAAGACAATATCAAAATAGAAACACTCTTGCCAGAAGACCAGTTACGTGCTTTCCGTGGCGCATATATTGATACGGCAAAACGCTTGAAAGCGCAGCAGGATAAGCAAGGTGACGATGCACCGGTTGAAGTACAACAATTGGATTTTGAATTTGTACTTTTTGCCTCGGCGGTGGTTGACTACGATTATATAATGGGGTTGATTGCCAAATATACTCAGCGAGAACCCTCAAAGCAAAAAATGACTCGCGAGCAGTTAATTAATCTGCTTGGCGCCACAGCCAATCTAATGGATGAGCGCGACGATATTGCGGAATATATTGACACTTTAGAAGTTGGTACAGGATTGAACGAAAGAGAGATAAAAGAAGGATACCAACATTTTAAATCTGAAAAAATTGCAAAATTTTTGGCAGAAACCGCTCAAAAGCATGGCTTGGAAGCCACCTCTTTACATGCCTTTATTGAAAATATTATGAGTCGTATGATATTTGATGGAGAACAATTGGCTGACTTGCTAGTGCCATTGGAATTGGGATGGAAAGCTCGTACTCAAAAAGAATTGGCATTGATGGAAGATTTGGTGCCACTATTGAAAAGATTAGCCGCAGGGCGTGAAATTTCAGGATTATCGGCGTATGAAGAATAAGGAAACAAAAAATATACTGGCACCCAAGTTGCGCTTCCCGGAGTTTCGGGATGCTGTGGAGTGGGAGGAAAAACAACTAAAGGAACTTTGTACAATAAACAAAGGAGAACAACTGGCAGCATCTGAAAAAGATAAATGTGGGAACTATCCTCACTATAATGGAGGAATGACGCCATCATCCCATACACATAAATCAAATGAAAAGGCAAATACTATCATCATCAGTGAAGGCGGAAACTCTTGTGGCTATGTTCAATTTGTCACACAGCCTTTCTGGTGTGGGGGGCATTGTTACGCTGTAAATCCAAAAAATATAATAAACACATTGTATTTATATTTTTCTTTACAGGCGAAGCAACAACAAATAATGGCACTTAGAGTTGGTTCTGGCTTACCAAATATACAAAAGTCCAATCTTGAAAAATTCGAACTTTTGTTCTCGAAAGACATTCTCGAGCAACAAAAAATTGCAGATTGCCTTTCTTCTCTTGATGACGTTATAAACGCACAAAGTCAAAAACTTGAAGCCCTTATAATTCATAAAAAAGGTTTAATGCAACAGCTTTTTCCCACTGAAGACGAAGCTGTACCCAAATTCCGTTTTTCTGAGTTTAGAAATAAAGGAGAATGGAAAATGCAAAAAATATCTGGGCTACTTTCAAGAATAGCAGAACCAGTAACCGTAAAATTTGGAGAAACATATTATGAAATTGGTATCCGCTCTCACGGGAAAGGAATATTTCATAAAGAAGCTGTGACCGGAAAAGCATTAGGAAATAAACGTGTCTTTCATGTGAAAGAAAATGCCTTTATCGTAAATATCGTTTTTGCATGGGAACAAGCTATTGCAGTTACATCCGCAGCGGAAAATGGAATGATTGCCTCTCATCGATTTCCTATGTATAAAGCAAAAGAAAATAAAGCAGATATTAACTTTATTAAATATTTCTTTCTAACCAATAAGGGAAAAAACTTATTGTGGATAGCATCGCCCGGTGGAGCTGGAAGGAATAAAACATTAGGTCAAAAGGAATTTGAAAAATTGGAATTGCTTTTGCCGAAAGACGTAAAGGAGCAAACCGCAATTGCCTGTTGCCTGTCTTCTATTGACGAACTGATTACCATCCAAGTGAGAAAAATTGACACGCTTAAGGCTCATAAGAAGGGCTTGATGCAACAGTTGTTTCCTAATATAAATGATTAAATAATGGAAACTTTAGCCACAGAGCTTGTTAAGCTCAAGAAAAATATAATACTTATTTATGCTTTCAATGGAACCGGTAAAACAAGGTTATCTGTTGCATATAAAGATGTAACGAAAGCTAAGAATAAAGGAAATCATTCGGGCGTGTATTATAATGCCTATAGCGAAGATTTATTTATTTGGGATAATGACAATGAGAATGATGGTGCAAATATTCGTTTATTAGTTCAAAAAAGTAGTCTTAATCAATATCATGCGTTATTAGATGAAGACAAAATTCGAGAAAAACTGGCACCTTATAAACCCAAGTTTGATTTTGAGTTTAATTTTCACAGCGACACGGCCGAGGGGATTGAATCGATACGTTTTTTCGTAAAAGATGATGAACAAGCAACCCCGAAAGAAGAGCTATTATTGGCTGATGAGGATGGTAACATAATAACTACCGAAGATGGCTTTGCAATAGATTTGACAACTGACGAGCAGATAAAAATATCAAGAGGAGAAGAGCAAATATTTATTTGGTGCTTCTTTCTTGCTCTTTTTGATATTGAAGGTTGGACAGGAGAAGGAAAGCAATCTAGCCATTTTTTCATTGATGACCCTGTCTCAAGCCTTGACGACCATAATATTTTTGTTACAGTTGCTTCCATAATGGATTTGATAGAACGCCACTTTAACAATCGAAAAATTATTATTACGACTCACCACATTGGTTTCTTTTCAATATTATTCGATTGGCTTAATAGAGGCGAAAAATCAAGCTCTTATAAAAGTCAGTTGCAGCCACATATCTTGAAAAAGAATAAAACAGGACTTCAATTCATCAATCCTAAGAATGATGTATTCTTATACCACTTGGAATTGCTGCAAACTCTGAAAAAGGCCATTGAAGATGATATGCTTTATGCTTTTCATTTTGCGTTATTACGACAAGTTCTTGAAAACATAAGCTCATTTCTCGGCGTTGGACGTTTTGCTTATGTTTTAGAACAAATTGGATTTACAGATGCAGACGAAATAGCTCAAATTGTAAATACCATGTCGCATAAGAATATATTTCGTTATGAAGCGAAGGAATTAGTACCTGATAATGAGCAGATATTTAAGGAAATTTTTAATCGAATACAAAGCAAATATAATTTTGTATTACATACCAAGTAAATTGAGATGACTGTACAAGAACAACAAAAATTAGGTAAAACCCTTTGGGCGATAGCCGACCAGTTGCGCGGTGCGATGAATGCGGATGATTTTCGCGATTATATGCTGTCGTTCCTCTTTTTGCGTTATTTATCGGATAATTACGAAGCTGCCGCAAAAAAAGAGTTAGGTTCAGATTATCCTGAACATACCGATGGTGCTGCCACGACACCATTGCAACTTTGGTATGAGGGCAATCTGGAAGATGTTCCCGAATTTGAAAAACAGATGCGCCGCAAAGTGCATTATGTAATTGAGCCGCAATATTTATGGAACAGCATAGCCGAGCAGGCACGAACCCAAAGCCCGTATCTTTTGGATACGTTGCAAAAAGGCTTCAAGTATATTGAAAATGAGTCATTTGAAAGCACGTTTCAGGGTTTGTTTTCCGAAATCAATTTGGCATCGGAAAAACTCGGCAAAAATTATGATGACCGAAACGCCAAACTTTGCACTATTATCACAAAAATAGCTGATGGTATTAATCAATTTACTACCGATAGCGATATCTTGGGTGACGCTTACGAATACCTTATTGGGCAATTTGCTGCGGGCTCAGGTAAAAAAGCCGGAGAGTTTTATACCCCGCAACCGATTTCCACAATTCTTTCTGAGATAGTTACCTTAGATGGTCAGGAACCAAGTACCGGAAAAAAGAGAAAACTTTATAAAGTACTGGATTTTGCTTGTGGTTCCGGTTCTCTTTTGTTGAATGTGCGACATCAAATGGGGGCTAATGGTATTGGCAAAATTTACGGTCAGGAAAAAAATATTACGACCTACAACTTAGCACGCATGAATATGCTGCTGCACGGTGTAAAAGATTCTGAATTTGAAATTCACCACGGTGATTCATTACTCAACGATTGGGATATTCTGAACGAAATGAATCCCGCCAAAAAGATAGAATTTGATGCCATTGTGGCTAATCCCCCTTTCAGTTATCGTTGGGAGCCTACTGATGCAATGGGTGAAGATTTTCGCTTCAAGAGTTACGGCCTTGCGCCCAAATCGGCAGCCGATTTTGCTTTTTTGCTACACGGTTTTCACTTCTTGAGCAACGAAGGAACAATGGCAATTATCCTCCCTCACGGGGTATTATTTAGAGGGGGAAAAGAAGAGGATATTCGTACAAAATTATTAAAAGACGGTAATATTGATACTGTAATTGGCTTGCCCGCCAACCTGTTTTTCTCAACCGGTATTCCAGTTTGTATTTTGGTATTGAAAAAATGCAAGAAACCTGACGATGTGCTGTTTATCAACGCTGCTGAATATTTCGAAAAAGGCAAACGGCAAAATACTTTAAATCCAGAACACATTGAGAAAATCGTTGAAACTTATCAATATCGTAAAGAAGAAGACCGATATTCTCGTCGAGTGTCGATGGAGGAAATCGAGAAAAACGACTATAACCTCAATATTTCGCGCTATGTAAATACCACTATATCTGAAAAGACAATTGACTTAAAAGCGGTAAATAAGGAGTTGATTGAAATTGAAAAGAAAGCCAAAGAAGCACAAGATAGGCACAACCAATTTCTGAAGGAGCTTGGATTGCCTCTGATTATGGGAGACGGAAAAGAATAAGAAAATGAGGTGTAAAATCTACGACGCACTAATTTGTGCAGAGAAGTATTCAGAGCATAAAATGGTGTGTTCTTTGGATTATGTTATTTAATTTTATAATTGTTGCGGTTTAAAACCGCTTACTTTCAGCCGTTTGTTTTTTTAGTTAGCATTAACCGAAGCTCAACCCTATTGTCAAGTGGATGACAATTATTTTTTTAGTTAATACAGTTTGTCGAGTTGGAGTTTTCATAGCTACAGACAAGAAAAAGTATTGTTTAGGCAGTACAAATTTTTTGGAAAAATACCAGAGCCATTAGTGCGAGGCAGTTTTTCCCAAAACCGTTATGCAACTTGACACCGCACCAACATAAAAATACGGGGTACTTTCGTTTGTATATATAGATACTCCAATTTTATTTGGTGGATCTCCCCAGTTTTTTTTAACTATTCTAAAATGCCTTTTTACATTGGGAAAAGTGGGTAATGATACTTCAAAAGCCACCTCTTGGGTGACATATGATGAAAAGAGGTGGAACAAATCGTCAGGGATATACAACCTGTTCCTTATTGTGTTTTGTTTGCATCAGAAATAAAAATCAAAAGAGGAATATTATGGAGATTGTAAATATCGATGCGGAATTGTTTGATAAGATGCTTTCGAAGTTTGAACATTTTGCCGGGCGCATGGAAGCCCTCTGCCGTTTACATGCAGACAAGGATATCAGCCAATGGCTGGATAATCAGGATGTATGCCTGCTACTTAATATATCCCCAAGAACCCTGCGGACACTTCGGGATAATGACATATTAGGATTTACACGGATCAGTCGTAAAATCTACTATAAACCGGAGG
The DNA here is from genome assembly GCA_031547085.1 of Bacteroidales bacterium. GTDB lineage: Bacteria > Bacteroidota > Bacteroidia > Bacteroidales > UBA4181 > JAIRLS01. The sequence goes on along the minus strand of JAVBSH010000242.1, from coordinate 289 downwards.
ATGTGGAAAATATGATTCCATTGGTGGATGATTTGCGGAAAACAGCCGCTAAAAAAGGGAAGCGGATATAATGGGGAAAGGAAAATAATAGAAGTAAATATAAAGCATAGATAGTATGAGCAGCCAATTAATCACACCGCAGGACGAGCGGATAAAATCATTTTTCCGTTCGTTGGACCGCCTCTCTTCCTCTTTGGAACGTTTGTTCTCCTCCCGGAAACCAACGTTGAATGGAGAGAGTTTTTATACCGATGAAGAATTGTCGAAGAAATTGAAGATCAGCCGGAGA
>JAVBSH010000287.1:0-11325 GCA_031547085.1 Bacteroidales bacterium | reverse complement strand
CCAGACACAAATCTAATTCTTCTGAAATAGCGGATAACATTGATGCCTTGATTGATGCTTTATCCATGATGTAAGGTATTAGGTTTATTATCAGCACAAAGATACAATTTGAACTAAAGATTGCAATTTGTCATACACCCTGCCTGGTTGTTTTATATCATGAGCGATGAAAAAATAGTATCTTTGGAACTTTTTGTTTAGAAAACCGTATAAATACAAGTATCGTAAAGTTCAAAATTTGAGCGACAAACGGATTTATATGTATTCATTGAAATGCATTGGCCGGATATTCTTCCGGCTTCGGGTCATGCTTGGGTTATGGTGTGGGCTTGGGTTTACAATGCCTGAAATATATGGACAAAGTTGCGACTTTGAAGTTATTTCAGAAGTTTATGTTATAGACCTTGACCAGACGAATAGCCAAACAATTACTCCCAACGACTTAGTAACCCAAATGTCGGGTGATTGTATCAATCTAGTATTTGTAGATAAAGATGCTAAAGAATATTCAAGCCTGACATTCGACTGTAGTAATCTCGGAGATAACTCCGTATCCATTGTTGCTATTGACAAAGCAGATAATCGATCGCTACCAAAAATCGTTACCATCGAAGTACATGACCATACCCCTCCGACATTTGAACTAAAAGCCGACACTTATGATGCGGAATTGGATAATAACGGCAGTTGTACGGTGTTAGTCGAACAGCTTGTCAAAAATCTTGTTAAAAATCAGTCGGATAATTGCACGGATGTGGATAAAATACGATTTTTTGTCAATGGTTCCGACAAATTAACCTATTCATGCAGGGATATCGGAAAGAAGAATGTGACCATCATTGCCGTCGATGAGTCGAATAATTCATCTGAACCACAAACTATTACCCTCAACATACAAGACATCATGCCTCCATTTGTAGGTGTGATGAGGCCGGCTGGAGTTGGGGATGTCGATCTTGTAACCGATGACGGAGAACCATATTGCACATATACTTTTTCTCCGCCTGATGCAAAGGATAACTGCGGTATTAAGACAATCGAATACAGTATCAAAGATGCAAACGGAGACGCTTCAGATTATAAGGAACAAACCGAAGAAGTCACCCACCAGTTTGGTGTAGGAGAAAGTTATATCTATTACAGGATTACCGATGTCAACAAAAATGTCAACAGCAGTTATTCGATACGTTTGTTGGGAACCGACAACCAGCCTCCTACTATTGATTGCCTGGTTGATGTTGTCCTGACAGCCCAAAACGGTGTCTGTTACAACGATTATGCTTTTCCGCTTCCTGCCACAGACGACAATTGCGGTGTTGCAAAAGTGGAATATTCCATTAAAAACCCGGACGGAACGGTCACTAACTGGGAAGAACAGACCGGAGAAGTCACATATCGGTTCAAAGTTGGCACCAGCACCATCACCTACAAAGTTACGGATATCAATGATAATGAAAACAATACCTGTTCGTACCAGGTGACGGTAGAAGACACGCAACCGCCCACCATTAATTGCCCGGTAAATGTTGAAGACCTTGTAACTGATCCCGGTGTTTGTTACCGTATGCATACTTTTCCAAAACCTTCGACAAACGACAATTGTGGTGTTGCAAAAGTAAAATATAGCATTACGGACCCACAAGGCAATGTGTCGCCGTATATCGAACAGACTGATAATGTAAAACACCAATTTGAGGTGGGAACCAGCATCATTACACATGTAGTAATTGATATTCACGGATTAAGCGATACCTGTTCCTACAATATAACGGTAACCGACAATGTATCTCCGACCATTACCTGCCCGGCGGATGTTACCGGCTTGATAGCCGAAACCGGTGTGTGTTACAAAACGTATACCTTCCTAGTGCCTGCCACACACGACAATTGTAGTGTTGCAAAGATAGAGTATTATGTCAAGAACCCGGATGGAACGACTACAGACTGGGAAGAACAAACCGCCCCTGTCGCCTACCAGTTCAAAACCGGCGCCAGCACCGTTTCTTATCGGGTGACCGACGTAAATGGAGGAACAAATACTTCTTGTTCTTTCCAGGTAATGGTGTCCGACGATCAAAAACCCGGAATTGCGCCTTTTGCAGATATGATCGTTCCCGCCGGGCCGGATTCGTGTTCCACCAAGCTCGGTTTCGATCCTGTACCTACCGACAATTGCGTAGTAAAGACTGTAAAGTATGATGTAGTGTCGGATAACGGCGACACTGGCGGAAAAACCGGCAGTGCAACCTTGAAAATAACCGGTTACGAATTCCCGGTTGGCGAAAGTACGGTTACTTTCACGGTGACCGACATTCATGACAATGAATCCGTTGCAAGCTTCAAGGTGACCGTGGTAGATCTGCAAAAACCTGGAATCGCGCCTTTTGCGGACATTACCGTTCCCGCCGGGCTGGATTCGTGTTCCACCAAGCTCAGTTTCGATCCTGCCCCTACCGACAATTGCGGAGTCGCATCCGTTGGGTATACCATCGTGTCGAATAATGGTGTTCCTGTGAATATGAATGGTAACGCCGGTTTGAAAATTACCGGTTACGAATTTCCTGTCGGCGAAAGCATCGTTACTTTCACAGTAATTGACATCCATGGAAATGATTCCATTGCAAAATTCAAGGTAACCGTTAAAGATCTGCAGAAGCCCAAAATCGCACCTTTTGTAGATATTACCGTCCCTGCCGGGATAGATTCGTGCTCCACCAAGCTCAGCTTCGATCCCATGCCGACCGACAATTGTGCCGTGGCATCGGTTAAATACGATATTGTGTCGGACAACAGCACATCTGCAAGCAACAGCGGTACAGCATCCCTGAAAATCATCAATTACGAATTTCCGGTCGGTACAAGTACCGTTACTTTTACTGTGACCGATATTCATGGAAATGATTCTACCGTAAATTTCAAGGTAAAGGTAGAGGATAAACAAGCCCCAACCATCATTACGCCCGTCGGTTCCATTGATACGACCCTATTGTGCGACGAGCACCAAAAGATTAAAGCCGTATTGGATCATTTGCTGCCCGAGGCGTATGACAACTGCTCAACCACAGGTTACCCAGTGTTGGTATCTGTAAGCAGGGATTCAATTGCAGGTGGTTGTCCATCGACTTATACGATCATCCGGGAATGGCAATTCGAAGACCAATACGGTAACAAATCTGAGACTTTTACGCAGGTCATCTCTGTGGTAGACACTGTCCCGCCCATAGTAAACTGCGTGCAGAACGCAACCATCTATCTCGACGAAAACGGGCAAGCGACCTTAAAGGCCAAAACACTGGATAATAGGAGTGTCGACAATTGCAGTACGGAACTAACTTATCATGTGAGACGGAAAAACACAGGTGATGCTCCCCAGACGGAAATACAGTTCAATTGTAACGACATTGATGTCATTACCCCAATCGTACCTGTTGTCTTTTTCGTAACCGACGGATGTGGAAATACCGATTCCTGCTTTGTAGATATTGTAGTCAAGGACACCATCGCCCCCATCGTTTCATGTAAAAATATCACTGTCAACCTCAGGGAAACAGACGGAAAAATAGAAATCACCGCTGATATGGTGGATAACGGTAGCCGCGACAATTGTACCACTACGCTCGGTTTACAGATCGATCAATCGGACTTCGACTGTTCGCACCTGGGCGAAAACCGGATAAAGTTGATAGTGACCGACCAAAGCGGCAACAAGGATTCCTGTATCGCTGTGGTTACCATACGATATTACGACGGCCGGTTGCCCCGCCCCACTGTTAGCCAAGTCCCAACCAACGGCGAATTATGCAGCGGCGATATAACCGGTATCAACCTGACAAACCCGGGATTCGACACCCAAGACATCACGGAATGGAAGTGGGAAGTGAATCCGGTCGGTGGAATCAGCGGAACCGGTAATGGTGGCCCGGCACAAAACACACCCGTCATCCAACAAACCTTGACCAATTCTACGGACGAATACAAGGAGGTGGTATATTCCATTTCCTCGATATTATACGGCAAATGCATACTTGACACTATCAAAACCAGCGTTTTTGTCAATCCTGTGCCAAAGTTACTGGCTATGGCCGATACCAGTATCTGTAACAACACCTTGACAAAGATATCGGCACAGACATACTCGATAGTAACTCCCAATGCCGAAGTCTTTTATACCTGGGAAGCTAAGGGGAATAGTGTCACCGGTTACACCGCTTCCATCGGCGACGGAGTTATTGCCGGTTCGCAACAACGGCAAACAGAATCGTATATCGAGGATAACCTGAACAATACAACTCGTTCGGCACAAAAAGTAACATACGCCTTATCCCCGTCGTTAAGGCTGAACTTAGACAACCGTTATTGCAGCACCCTCGATACGCAAAAAATCGCCATCACGATCGAACCAACACCAATCATCAAGGTGCTGGCAAGCATGGATACTATCTGTAACAAAAGTACGATTGAATTCAAAGTTGATAGCCTGAATAACCCTGACGGAAAGTGGCTGTATACACTCAACAGGACGATTCCGGCCAACGACAGCATTGCAAGAGGCCCCATTCCCTATACGCAAAACAGCAGGTTTACCCAAACGATCTACAATAATAACAATGGCAGCAGCACCATAAGATACGCGTTCAGCCCGCGAATTGTCATCACATCGTTGAAACAGGAATATACTTGCCGTGCACGCCAGAACGATACACTGATCAATATTGCCGTCAACCCCACGCCGGTATTGACGGTAGCCGCCATGACCAACATTGCGCAGCACACCGATTCCATCTGTTACAAAGACGGCACCGCCCTGCGGATTAACTCCATCAACGGGAGTGTCATTGGCGACATGAGGTACAACTTATGTTGTGCTGTATATAATGCCGGCAAAGTGATTAACGTAGCTACTACCCCCGATTCGGCCATGTTTGCAGGCAATGTCAACAATTGGAACTCCATATTCCCGCAAGCTGGGCTCGAAAACGTATCGGACGATGTTCAGAAAGTTACTTATTCATTTTTCCCGGTCATTAAATACGACAACTCGCTGTATTGTAAGGGAGTCCCTGTCGATCAGGATATATTTATCGCACCGGAACTGAAATACGACTTGGTGTCCGATACGGCCAAAGTTCTCATCGGCGGATACGATATCCGTTGCTCGGGCGATAAGGGTGCACTGACCGTGGAAAATGCCAGGGGCGGTTGGCAATCAGCCAAAGGTTATGATTATGTATGGACGGCGCCCAACACAAGCATCACGGATGCCAACGCTAAAAATCTCAATGCCGGGACATACAGTGTCAATGTCATTGACAAAATACAAGGTTGCCACACCCGGAAGACCATCACTTTGACACAACCGGACGTGTTAAAATTGGATGATAGCCGGACATTCAAAGAAAGCCCGAGTTGTAACGGGCCTACGGGAACCATCATCCTTGCTGTAGATGGCGGTGTCAGGAATTACAAATATGCATGGACAGGACCGGCACAATATACCAACGCCGATTCCAGCGCTTTCGACCTGAGGGCAGGCGATTATAATATTACGGTTACCGACATCAACAGATGCGTTTCAGAAAATCTTATCCAATTGAGCTATTTTTCAGGCGATACGTTATTTACGCCTACCTGGAACAAACTCTCATACGGAACAGGTGCAAACGGTATAGCTTATCACGTGTCTTGCAATGGATTTACAGATGGCCGGATGAACCCGTCCACAGACAAAACGGTCACATCATACACGTTGACACACGGGGGTAATGTTATCAAATCCAAGACAGCACAACCCGGTGATGTTTTGAATTGGGACTTCGACAGTAGTAGCGATTTCTGGATGGACAACCTGGCGCCGGGAACTTACAATCTAAGTATTATCGACAACGAGGGTTGCAAGTTCACACTAAACCACGACTCCAACCTTGAACAACCTGTGATCCTGGAGCCGCCGGCCGTCAGTTTCACGGCCACTGTGCCCAAGTACGAAAACAACTACGAAGTGAAGTGCGACAGTTCACAAACCGGTCGTATCTTTATCACTGATGTGAAGGGCGGCTATGGTGAGAAATATGCTCCATTCGAATACGACTGGACAGGTATCGGAGTGACGAGCGGCGCTAACCAGGAACACCTGGCTGCAGGCACTTATACACTTACCGTCAAGAGCAAACATGATTATGTTGAGACAGGTGTTGTCAAAACAGGTTGGTGTACCGCCGATCAGAGTTTCACGCTCAATGCGCCCCCCCCGCTGGGTATTGCAGCAACTTTCTCAGATTACAATGGCTACCAGGTAGATTGTTATGATCACCATACGGGAAAGATCAATATCAGTGTGAGTGGCGGCGATGGCGCATATACTTACCGGTGGAGTACCGATAATGGCTCCGGACTGGTACCGCAAGCCCAGAACCAAACTAACCTTACAGCCGGCACTTATAAGTTGGACGTCATTTATTCCAGCGGTCTTTGTGTCAAGACACGGGAGTACACACTGAATCAGCCGCAGCAAATAAAAGGAAATGCAACCATATCGCCCATCCAATGCTATGGCGACAAGAACGCATCCATTACGCTGAACCCCACGGGAGGCGTAACCCACATCACCGGCATACCGACATATAAGTATGTCTGGTACTCGACCGATGCTGCTGTCAACCAGTCCACTAATCAGAATCAGTCCAATCTGGGACCGGGATCATACATGGTCAGCATCACCGACCAGAATGCCTGTATCAAGACGGAACGTTACGACCTGGAGCAACCAGCCCAGATATTGGCAAACATCAAGGCCGAAGACATGAGCTGTGACCCGGGCAACGACGGTTATATCTCCGTAGCGCCTGCTGGTGGCACGCCAAACTACACCTATCTGTGGAGCAACGGCGCTACCACTGCAACAATCACTGGTCTATCGAAAGGCGTTTATTCTGTAAAAATCACCGATGCCCACAATTGCAACACCACGGCCAAAGACTCGATCAGTATACCCGGCGCGTTGACGGTAAAAGCGACAGCAACGACTAATTTCAACGGTTATAACATCGACTGCTTCGGCAACAATACCGGGAAGATATCCCTTGACGTACAAAACGGACGAACTCCCTACACCTACCGTTGGTCATCGGGCAATGCCACAGCAAACATTGACCATGCAAAAGCCGGATTTTACCAGGTATTCGTTGTAGATAACTTCAATTGCAAAGGCACCGACACCATCACACTTTCCCAGCCTACCAAACTCATGGTACAACCTGTGACGACCGACGTTTCATGTCCCGGTGGCAGCAACGGCAGCATTTTTATCCTTTCTACCGGTGGCCTGAAACCTTATGAATACAACTGGTCGATTGCAGGAGTCGATTCGACGGTTGCCAAAGACCTGAAAGCCGGGAATTACCATGTCCGTGTGACTGATATCAACAATTGCTTTGTGGATATGGACATTGCCCTGACACAACCAGCCCCGTTCCAGGTTTATTTTGATGTCAAGGAACCATTTTGTCCCGAAATTACCGATGGTGAGATCAGGACTACCGTAACGGGCGGTACGCCTTCGTACACATATCTATGGAAAGAATTGAAAGCTACATCACCCAATATTTCCGATGTAGGAAGCGGAACCTATACCCTGGTTGTGACCGATGCTGAGAACTGCGAAAGTGAAACCACGGTAGAAGTAGGCTATACCAGCACAAGTTGCCTGAAGATACCCAATGCCTTCTCGCCCAACGATGATGGCGTGAATGACCGATGGGAAATATTGGCTGGCGACCCCAACGAACCTGCCCGTTACCACCTGCGCGACCTTTATCCCGAGGCTATTGTTGAGGTGTATTCAGCCAATTGGGGGATACTGCTGTTCCGCTCGCAAAAAGGTTATCCCGAACCTTGGGATGGGAAATACCGCGGAAAATATTTGCCTGTAAACTCTTATTGGTATATCATCAGGCTGAATAATAACACCAAACCCATCACGGGCAACGTGACCATTATCAGATAAACCGTTATGATGAGAGTTGCCTGTATCTGGATATGTTTCTTGTGCCTGCTGGGAAAAACCTTTGCCCAACAGACGCCCGTATACAGCCAATACTTTATCAACGGTTTTGTCATCAATCCCGCCTTGGCCGGAAGCGACGGTACCCTAAAATTCGAGGTGTCGGCACGCGACTATTTGGTAGGTGTCAAGGAAAGCCCTATGACTATTACTGCCAGCGGTAACGGTCGGTTGCTCCGCAAGAAAATATCTGTTAAAAATGGCAAGCCTCAATCACAAAGCGGACGGGTCGGTATGGGTGGACTGGTATTCAGCGACCACAATGGTTTGGTGAACCGCATTGGGTTGCAATACACATACGCTTACCATATCGACCTGAGTAACTCGCAACTATCATTCGGATTATCCGCAGCTTTATCGCAAACACGAATCGACGCGGCCAAACTCGATTTCAACGATCCTGAACCATTGCTGAAGGAAGGGTTTGGTAATCTGGCTTACGTACCTGATGCTTCGCTGGGCGTCTTCTATAAGCGAAAAGAATATTATGCCGGGCTCACGGTCTCAAATTTGTTCCAACGGTCCATCAACTTAGGAGAATTTGACTACAATTATGTTATGTATCGCCATTATTTCCTGCTTGGAGGAACAAGCTTCGATGTAGGAACAGATGCATACATTGCACCCACCGTCCTGTTTAAAGCAACATCCAACGGCATGTACCAGGGCGAAATCGCAGCCCGCTTTTCTTTCAGGGACGATATCTGGATCGCAGCCTCGTACCGTACACCAAAAATAGCAGGATTGATGCTGGGTGTCCGCGCTAAGAAACTGTTCATCAGTTACACTTACGAATTCAACTTCGACAGTATCCGCAGCTACAGCATGGGATCGCAGGAGATATGCCTGATCTACCGGCTTGGAGATACTGCCCGGAGATACAGGTGGTTGATACGGTATTAGGGAATTGACTTTTTGGCAGGATATAAATTTTGTAATCCCGTTGAATGAATAAGCTTTATTTACTGATGTTACGCAGCCGATAAATTTTCTTTCAGGTCGTTCAGTTCAGAGAAAGCGACTTTAACAGCAGCCATATATAATTTAGCTTTAATAGCGAAATGGTTCAAGTTCTTTGATAGTTTGATTTTTTCCAATTTGACGAAAGCAAAAATAGAAGCAAACAAGTGATTGCCCTGAGCTTTGATCGAACGGGCAGGGGAACTTCCAATAGAGGCATTCTGCTTGATACTCTTATGGTATTCTTCCACGCTCCACCGTTTTTTATAGAGCGTAGCGAATTGATCGCCGGACAAAGTAAAGTCGTTTGATACCAGGAATCTTGTACCGGTGGATTGGTCTTTGTTTATAAAAACCTGTTTGACCAGAAGAACTGGGAAATCCAAATCCTTCAGCCAAACTTTTGCGGGTATATTTTCAGGCATTTCTAATTGACTGATGTTTTGCCACAAACCTTGATTACGGGCTGATTCATCGGTGACTGCCAAGCGGTTTTCCTTCATGTCGAATATGAAGCACTTCCCCCTGAAGCCGGTAAAGCGCATGTTGTCATTGGATGCAAACCATGAACTGGCCAAAACATATTTGAACGGCACCCGATTTTTTATTTGTTGCGAAATCATTTGCCGTATCATTTCATTCCTGGTCACCTCACATTGCTGTTTTTGCTTGCGAGTTTGAAAACAACCGTCTTTTTTACCGCTTCATAAGCCAAAGGAATACGCAGGCTTTCATCCGAAGTCGGCAACGGGGATACGTAAAATGCCGATAATATATTAACCCCTTTTATATTACGGCCTTTGCTATGATCCCAATGCCAGCATATGAGTTCATTTTCATCCATGTATTGTTTCTCAATGATGGTATCACCGAATCCCAAACATGCTTCTGCGCTTTCATATTGGCGGACTAACGGCTTGATTTCCATCCATAACTTTTTCGAATCCAAATCATGCCCGGATAAAAAACGTGTTACCCGGTCGTGGCTCACTGTTCCCTCTGGCATAGCTGATAAATCGGTAGCACTGGTTTGCTTGGTGCTGCATAATAGATAATCACTGTATAAATCTAAGAATGTGTCCATCATGCAAAGATACCCATTGCGGCTTTAGAAAAAATCATGCTGCGTAACATCAGTTATAAGCTTTGGCAAAGCCATCGGAATGGATTGATTTTTCTTAATAAATCTTAAAAAGGCAAATCATCAACAGAAATTCAACAATTCATTTTATTTTTGTTCCTTTAAGGAAAAGGAGTATTCATGAATGTTTTGTAATTGTATGAAAAAATATTTGTTCATTATCATTGTGTTGTTTCCTATAATGTCGTATGCTCAAAAGAATTCGCAATGGCGGGGCGATGGACGCGACGGCATCTACAATGAAACAGGCTTGTTGAAACAATGGCCAGCTAATGGGCCACAACTACTGTGGAAATACGAAGGTTTAGGTGAAGGCCATACAGCGGTGGCTATTGCCAACGGGAAGATTTATATCACCGGACTAACCGAAGACAAGCTGATGCTGTATATATTCGACATCAAAGGCCAGTTACTTACTAAGAAGGAAGTGGCCAAAGAATGGAACACGAGTCACAATGGTCCGCGTTCAACAGTGTGCGTAAACGACGGTAAGTTATATATATACAATGCCTTGGGATTACTTCTTTGTTTAGACGAACCTACGCTTAAAGAAGTATGGTCAAAGGATTTGTTTACTGATTTCGACGGAAAAAACATCATGTGGGGTGTCACCGAGTCGCCGCTGATTATTGGAGAGAAGATATTCGCCACGCCCGGCGGTAAGAAAAACAATATGGTAGCGCTGAATAAGAATACAGGCGCCTTGATTTGGTCATCACCGGCCGAAGAGACGACAACGGCCTATTGTTCGCCGCAATACATCAGCGATCAGTCGGTACCGATGGTGGTAACGTCCACATATGACTATATCATCGCATTGAACGCCAACACCGGCGAAAAACTATGGTCGTTTCCGCAAAAGAACAAGCATAATATCCATCCCAATACTCCACTTTACAGTAATGGCATGATTTTTTCCACCACCGGGTACGGCGAGGGAGCAGTAATGATTCGTTTGAAAAACGGTGGAAAAGCAGTAGAACAGGTTTGGAAAAATTCTGAAGTGGACAATCAGATGGGCGGTGCTATCAAAATAGGTAATTATGTTTATGCGTCGGGGCACAACAACAGATACTGGTTCTGTGTAGATTGGAGCACTGGCGAAACCAAGTACAAGGTAAGGGATCTCGCTCCATGTAACGTAATCTCAGCTGACGGAATGCTT
>JAVBSH010000097.1:0-7366 GCA_031547085.1 Bacteroidales bacterium | reverse complement strand
CCGATTATTCTTCTTGGGAGTCACTCAAAATGGCTCTGGATAATATTTTGACTTCTGTGGGACAGGAATATAAAATAGAGTTTGAGGAACTGGTGAACTTCAAAAATTTTAAAGCGGCGTTTATTTAATGCAGAGTACTTACAGTCATTACTACAGGTCCGCCACATTCGACACATCTTATCGGATTGAAAATAAAAAAGAAATACCATATCAAGTGGATTGTTGATTTCCGGGATCCCTGGACAGATATTTATTATAATGATTCTTTGTACCAGACCCGATGGGCAAAAAGAATAGACCAGGGATATGAAAAAATGGTACTTGATCATTGCAACTGGTTGTTACTGGTTGCCGATGACCGGGACCGGATGCGCATCGATCCGGCTAAAGTACTTCTTCTCCCCAATGGTTTTGACGAAGAGGATTTTGAAGATAAGGTGCCTTTGTTTCCCGATGAATTCACGGTATGTTATACCGGGACCATTTCAGATAGCTACCCTACGGCAAAATTGTTGGATGCGTTTGTCTCATTAAAGGGCGAAATGCCGTTCAAGTTACGTTTTGTAGGTAAGATATCAGGAACTGTCAAGGAGGTTTTTGAACAAAAACTGGGAAAATCCGTCAATTTTATCGATTTTGTATCACATGAAGAAGCCATCGATTACATGCTGAACTCATCCGTTCTGCTATTGATAATCGCCCAAACGGCAAACAATAAATCATTGCTGTCAGGAAAAATTTTCGAATACCTTGCTACGTCCATACCGATTCTCCTTCTTGGGCCTGTTGATGGTATTGCTGCGCGTATCGTACGACAGGCCGGATCCGGAGATACTTTTGACTACGACGATTCGGAAGGTATCAGGAACTTTTTGTTGCAGCAGTACCAGCATCATTTATCCCAAGCATTTACCCGGCCCGATCAAAGTTTCATCCGGCAGTTCAGCCGCAAAACATTGACCAAACAGTTGTCGGGCATTATAGATTTGGATGATCGACAAAAGATTGATTGATAATTTTTTTGCATATAAGGATATGAAAATGTATTTGAATAACCTGTCAGAAATTGAAGACTTGCTTAAAGATTCAGATATTGTAAATTCAGGCATGTTCAGGCCGGTTACCGGAGTTGCGTCCATAGCTAAAGCCACTCAAAACGACCTTGCCTTTGTTGACAAGACCGTAAAAAATAAAAGCAAATGTATTGCAGATACTAAGGCGGGAACAGTTATTTGTGATGTAAAACCGGACAGCGGCTCTAATTATGTTTCTAAATGTCTGATTTTAACCCCTGAGCCTAAGCTATTGTTTGTTAAGATATATCACCGGATGAATCCAGAAAGCCACGTATCTTTTTGCCATCCTACAGCTAATATACATCCTGAAGCAAAAATACATCCTGGCACTTTCATAGGGGCGTATACTTGCATTGGAAAATGTGAAATAGGTGAAGGTACCGTTATCCAAGGAAACTGCCATATTTATGATCATGTACATATCGGTAAACGCGTAAAAATAGATGCCGGATGCATTATAGGCGCTCCCGGCTTCGGTTTTGTAAGGGATGAAAATGGCATACCACTTAGGTTCCCTCAAATTGGGGGAGTGATCATTGAAGATGATGTGGAACTTGGAGCCAATGATTGTATCGATAGCGGGTCATTGGATCCTACTATAATAGGTAGAGGGGTGAAGATGGATAATTTAGTGCACATCGCACATAATGTAACCATAGGTGAATATTCATACATTATTGCAGGGGCCATGATTGCCGGCAGTTCTATCATTGGCGCGTATTCATGGATTGCTCCTTCTGCGGCCATCAATAATAAGATACGGGTTGGAGATCACACGCTGGTGGGAATCGGGGCTGTAGTTCAAAACGATGTTCCCGATGGTGAAACCTGGGCTGGATATCCTGCGTGTCCTTTTAAGGAATTTGCAAGAAAACAAATCAAAATAAATCAACTGTGAACAGCCTCGCGTGCTTTAACCGCATTTTGGTACTGGCTCCGCATACCGATGATGGAGAATTAGGTTTGGGTGGAACCATCAATGCCCTTATTGAAATGGGAAAAGAAGTGGTTTATGCAGCCTTTTCAACTGCGGAAGAGTCTGTTCCGGAAGGTTTTCCGAAAGATATATTGAAAACGGAGGTACGGGCAGCTACCTTAAAGTTAGGAGTCAAACCGGAAAACTTGCTCATATTTAATTATCAGGTGCGAAAACTTACCAGGGTGCGGCAAGAAATACTGGAAAACCTGATCGAACTGAAAAAAAAATATTCCTTTGACCTGGTATTCATGCCTAGTCCGCATGATATTCACCAGGATCATACTACCATATCCAATGAAGGGATACGTGCATTTAAAAACACCACCCTGTTAGGATATGAATTGTTATGGAATAATCTATCCTTTAACACACAATGTTTCTTCAAATTACAGGAACGGCATATCCGTAAAAAGGTGGAAGCATTGGAAGAATATCGTTCGCAGGGTGTCAGGCCATATTTGTCAGGAGAATTCATTTATTCATTGGCAAGGGTACGTGGTGTACAAGTAGGATGCGAGTATGCTGAAGCATTTGAAGTAATCCGGCTGTTTTTGTAATCCGTCTGCCACCAATTCTTGACCATTTTCCATAGCTTGACAAGTTATGTTTGTTATGAAAAATTGGCTTGAAAAATAGGTTTCTCTCTCGATCTCGATTTTGTCCTGATTTTACTACCCCATAGTGCGAAATAAAAGATAAAGAAATAGGATGGTAGGGCAACTATGTACGCAAACTGGTAACCATATTTACCTGCCAAAGATCCAAAAATTAAAGATACTATGCCGGCTCCGATAATACCTGTAACCAATAAAGACGAGCCTGTCTTGGTGAATTTACCCAAATCGGCAATGGCAAGCGGCCAAACCGCAGGCCATAAAAGGGCATTGGCCAATCCTAAAACAGGTATTAAATAAATGGAAGCCGGATCCGGTATGAACAAAATGATCAGTGTAACCATCATTCCCAAAATGGTAGATGTAACCAAAGCGTTGGTCTGACTCAAATATTTCGGGATAAATAATATACCTGCCACATAACCTGATATCATAGCAAATGAAACAAGCCAAACATAATTCTGGGGATTTGAAAGTCCCAGGTTTTGAGCATAATCATTGATCGTCCCTAATGCCAGGTATTCCACACCTACAGTAAAAAATATAGCAACCACTCCCAACAATAAATGCGGAAATTGCCATATACTTATTTTAGAGTTCGCATCTACAGAATTGTTTTTTTCTGCGGATTCACCAGATTCTTCACCAACAGCTTTTATTTCAGGCAATGGAGAAAAGTAATACACAATTCCCATGAAAAATAATATGGCCGCAATGATATAGAAAGGAGTAATGGTGTCTTCAATCCGCACATTGGCAAGATCCATGAAAATTGCAAGGATAAATGATGCAATGGCATAGAATACTTTAGCACAGATACCCATGATGGAAATGCGGGCTGCAGCGCTATCGGGATTGCCGATGATGGAAACATACGTACTGTAAGCGCCTGTTAATAACGCTTGTCCAAGTCCATTGACAAATAGAGCGGCTAAAAACAGGGGGAAACTGATCATTTTTGCCGACGGAACGATCATCAGAAACCCGACCGACATAAGCATTAGAGCAACGATCATTCCCCCTTTGTATCCGGCCTTTTTCAGGATAGGCCCGGTAAATGCGCCAAACACTAAGTAGGCCGAAAAAGTGGCTACCATGATCAAATAGGACATGGATGTGGTTACGTTAAATGCCTGTTGTACAAAGGGAATGAAAAATGCGTTTACCCCAAGGGCAAAGCCCAGAATAGCATTCATCGAACCTACAATAAGCAGGGGAACGGCTATATCTTTTTTTGTTGTATTCATAATTTACGATTATCTGGTTGGTATTTAAATAGTTTACTGCTTTTTACTTTTTGAGAACTTCAAATTCTGTTGTTACATTTACAAAAAGCTCGGTGCCGGTTTCTAACCTTTCCGTACAGCCGCCACAAGCTTCAATCTCCACAAATCCGGACGGATCACAATAAATACTTAGACTTACGCCTTTGTTGGATGGTAATTCGTCGGGAGATGTATCAGCAATGTCTATGTAATGCTGGCCGTGGGGTAAATATCCGGCATATCGTTTAACCCTGTAGTTACCATTATTCACATACTGGATCCAAGCAATACTTTTGCTTAACGCCAATTGAAATCTTTTTGGAGTTTTGGTTCTAACCACATATAAATCGTCCTGTGTGTTACGCTGTTCATCACTCGGGCTATACATATCCCAGATGTCTTCTTTGGTTGGCGTTACTGGCATGCAGATACTACCTGTTTCCGATGAGTCGAACTGACACAATGACCAGGGAGCCAAAGAAAATTCCGTTTTATTCAAAGTCCTTTTGCCTATGTAACGGATCATCTCTTTTACTTCCTGACGGAGAATATTTTCCTTTTTTTCTATGCGGATATGCCTTTCAAATTCGCATGGAATACCTACTTGTGAATTATTGACCAAATCTATTTCCGCTTTTATAATGCATTCATTGTCTGTTTGCGAAACAACTTCCCATACGGCCCCCGTAATAGAAGGCGGCACACGCCAATTTCCTATACCATATTCATACCCGAAGCGAGTGCCTTCAGGTGCCGGCCAAAGTGCATCGCCACCGGGATTTTGAAATTTTTCCTTATTTGATCGGGTTAGAATGGCCGAAGGATTAACTTTGCTAATCACCTGATCGTTGATCACAGTAAAAAATCTGCCTTCTAAATCCAACGCTATAATAACTCCATTTTCTTTCGTTCCAACAATATACGTACGACGATATGATTGTTCGAACAGATGTAATAATTCCTGTCCTGTCATCATAATAGATTATTAATACTCCTGACCTGCTGGGTCTTTGAGACCCGGTAGGTCTTGATAACTGGTTAATAAGACCTACCGGGTTTAAAAACCCAGCAGGTCATTGTTATTTGCTCAATCTGTTTTTCAAATCAGTCAATATAAACGCTTTTGCATCATTTGCATATTTCATATTGGCTTTAGACGCATACCGGGCATACCAGTATTTATCGTCGAAGAGGTTCATATCAACACCATTGGGACAGAATGCCATCATCAGCGAAGTCTCCTGTTCGCCGGCATGGTCAATTGGCCATTGGGCCTGTGCCTCTGCACTCATAAACGGTTCTATCCGTATCCAACTGAAAGGATCGGTACCTGCTTCGTGCTCGGCATAGTAATTGGCTGAATCGAGGTCTTCTCCCCACCATCCATCGCCCTTTTCCCTGTCGAGGAAAGCAAAAATTTCTTGTTTCGCGGCTAACCGGAAGGCTAAATCATTCGGCATGCCACTCGCAAAATTCTCACTTTGATGATGATAGAACAAACGAATATTACGGAACCCGATCCTTAAAAGATTGTAGAATAACTGACGGGCAAACTGGTTTAACACACCGGAATCGATATGCATACCGCCCTTACGTTCCGGCCCTGCAACTGCATAGGAACCCGCTCCATACCAGAAAGGCGGCAATATCACCAATTCCATTTCTTTTTCCAACATTTCCAAGGCGCCCTGTACTACCAAGGTATCCACACCCGGGCAAAGATGTTCGGCATGGTATTCTATCACTCCTAACGCCATTACTACCGGGGTATTTTTGTCTATAGCTTCCCGGATTTGATCCGGAAACATCATTTCATAACGCATGATTATAAAGATTTAAAGATTTCTAATTTTATGATTCCAAAATTATATCTTGCTGGGTTGAACGACATTATAAATTTCGCCGAATGTGAGACCTCTCTCCCTAACCCTCTCTCCACAGGAGAGAGGGGGATATGCTTTGCACATGAAGTGTAGACTGCGCAAGGGCTCCCTCCCTTGTGGGGAGGGCGGGGGAGAGGTTTGACAACTAAATTTCAATCATCTTCATAAACTTGGAGGACAACATTTCTATCCCTCCTTCTTTTATGATGACACCATTCTCCCAACGAAGACCGAAGTCATGATCATAGAAAAACGTATCTACCTGGAATGTCATGTTTTTTTCCAATTGATATTCCGATGTAGATTCCATCCAAGGGCGTTCCACTTCCATCATGCCGATAGAGTGGCAAGGCCCGTAAAGTAGGTATTGGCCAAAACCGCGTCCGTTCACCCATGCCTCGTAATCGTTAACTACTTGCCCTGCCGGCTTTCCGACATGTAGCATTTCCATGGTTTTTTGATGAGCTTCCAAACCAAATTCAACCAGGCGTTTCTTACGTTCCGGCAGGGAGCCAATAGAAAAGGGCAGCCCTACGCTGGATGAATACCCGCTTACCCTTGCTCCAATGTTGAGTTGGATCACCTCATTGGCTATTATTTTGTTGTGTGTTGGCCTGGATATGGCATTGTTAGTGGATTGTCCGCAGAAACAATACAATGCATGTCCTTCGTATTCCCCGCCGTGCTTATATATTTCACGCTGTGCAATACCGATCACCTGAAGTTCGGTCATTCCTGGCTTTATTTCGTTCAGGATTGCTTCTACTGCAAGCTCGGATATTTGAAACGCTTTCCGCATGCAGGCAAGCTCACCTTCGCTTTTTACAAACCTTAACGGCCACAAGGTCATATCGGCCTTAACTAATTCCACACCGGGCAGCTGCTCTTTCAAGGAGGTGTATACCGGCAATGAAGTGATTGCCCAACCCACTATTCCCAGTTTCTTGATGCCCTTGGGAACGTATTTTGCGATTAAGTCCTTAAAGGTTATAAATGACATGCCAGGCGCATCGGGTTCTGCCGATTCCCTGTATTCTATGAGTTTTTCAATATTTTTGAAGAAACTGCGGCGGGATGCGTACAGGTCACTCTCGGGGCCGACCAATAATACCGGCTGTCCTTCAACCGGCACGAACACGGCAGCAGTTTCAAATGTCGGCCAATATTCGCTTAAATACCGCACATGTGCCATATCCGATTCCGTGGCATGCACCAGGCAGGCATCCAAACCTTCTTTTTTGATATTTGCCTGAAATTTCTTCATTCTTTCTTCGAACTCAGTTTGTGAAATTGTTGTCGTATTCATGATACATTGGTTTTAAATTGATAATTATTTATTGAAATTTGCTTACGTTTTCTGATTTGTATTATAATTAAATGATTGTCCGATATAATGCCTAAAGATGTCTCCATTCCGCATGCTGCGCAAGCTTCAGTCGACATGACGACGCATTCAGGGATAAGGAGGGGGGGAGAGGAAGGTTGTTGGGGGGGGGTGGGTGCCCACCAACAAAAAAAACCCAAATAAAAAACAAAGAACCCAACAAGA
>JAVBSH010000280.1:0-7512 GCA_031547085.1 Bacteroidales bacterium | reverse complement strand
ATTCAGTCGCTTAGTCACCTTGGAACGGGTGATCGCTTTTCCTTTCCAATCGGTTGAGTCCATATCTACAATTTATGGATACAAAGTTACAAATATGGAACGAGTTTTATTATTAATATTATCAAATTTTTTACACCCCACATACAGGGTCTGGAAGACCCAGCAGGTCGGTGCGCTATCAATTCAGCATATTCTGCCCGCCGGTTACCGGGACTGCTTGTCCGGTCTCGTATTCCTGCCCGATGATGTATACCACGGCTTTCATCACGTCTTCAACGGTACAACCTCGTTTGGCGGGAACCTGCGATTCGTAAAACGTTTTCACTTCAGCGATTGTTTTGGCGCTGGGTACTTTTCCTGCATTCAGGTATTGTACAAACAATCCTTTCTCGGGATCGCTCCACAATGGGCCGTCGAAGAAATTACCGGGACATACCGAATTCACTTTGATCCCGTAAGACATCAATTCCATGGCAAATGACTGGGTAAGCCCAATGCCGCCGAACTTTCCGCCTGCATAAGCGAAATTTTTGTTGCTTCCTTTCAATCCCGATTTCGAATTAATCTGAATGATGTCAGTGAAATATCCTGGTTTGTATTTGGCTTGCAACTTCAATACTTCCGATGCATATTTAGAACAAAGAAAATATCCCGTATAATTCACTTTGGTCATCAACTCGAAAGTTTCGGGTGTCATCTCGTCCAGGCCACCGGCACGCAGGATGCCGGCATTGCTGATAAATGCGTCCAGTCCGCCGAACCGCTTAACGGCTTCCATCATCAACCGCTTTACCGATGCGGCATTCGACACGTCGGCCTTGATGAACACAGCACGGTTTTTCTTTGCCGATGCGTTCAGTTTGTCGGCCATTTGTACGCCTACCGTTTCGTTGAGGTCGGCAATCACCACATGGGCGTTCTGTGCCATCATCTGTTCGGCAATACCACCACCGAAGCCTTGTGCCCCACCGGTTACTACTACGATCTTATTTTCAACGACACTTCCGGAACCTGTTCCTTTCGATACGGCACGGCGGTAGTTTTCCACTTCCCAATTGTCGATAAAAGCTATTTCCTGGTCGTTCATGAAATGTGGGCCGCCGAAATTGTTCGAGTAAAGACTGATCTTCATCAAGTCTTCAAAAACATCCAATGCAATGCTTGCCGAACGGTAGTTATCCTCAACGCCCACCAATCCCAAACCTTTCAGGAGGATCATTTTCGGGTCGTATCCATATGCTTTGCGGTACTGTTCCAATTTAGATTGGAATTCGGCAATTGCCTCGTCGGGAGTCTCCGTTTTTTCGACGAACAACGGCCGCGCTTTGCAATACACAATAATGTCGGGCGAAAATGGTGCCGATGCCCCGGCAAAGGCTTGTGCATCTTTGCAAAATCCGGCAATCAATGTGTTGTTGCGGGTTACCGCAATTTTAGCTGTATTCCCGGTCGAAAGCAACATTCGGATAGCAGGCAGGATGTCGGCCGCTTTGTCGTCTACCGGCAATGTTTCGATATGCTGTTTGTTAGCGATCCTTGCTTCAATTTTTGTCATTACGGATTCGTATATCCCCTTTATTTCGGCAGTAGTGTCAGCCGAAACGAAGATACCGTGGTTTTCCAACAATATGATGTGGGGATCGGTGTCATGAGTTTCACGGTATTTTAATAATTCGCTTTCCACTTTCTTAAACAACACATAACCCGGATCGGTATAAGGGATGTACACAACATCGTTACCAAACATGCTTTTTGCTTCGGCTTCGGCATGTTGCGAACACAGGAGGGCATTGACCAGCGTGGGATGTGTATGTACCACAAACCGGTAACGGATAATATCGTGCATGGATGTTTCCACCGATGGGCGCAACAGTTTTTCCGGCTCGACACTGGTACGGAACAGATCGGTTTTGATTTCCTGTTCGCGCTGGCCGGAGTTGTCGCTATACCGGTTGACGGCGATGCGGGCAAGTTTCGTGCGGTCGAGTACAGCAAACCCGTTTTCTGTGATTTCGCCCAAAGTGGTGCCGCTGGCTTTTACCCAAAGGCGGTCGGCGGTTTTGAACGATGTGTTGCCTCCCCCGGCAATTACGTAATCGCTGTTTTTTCCGTAAAACTGCGATATCTCAATCAGTTCTTGAATCTCTTTCATTATATGAATATGCAAAATATATTATGAATCAATAAAATACGAATTTAAAAAACAAAGATGTATATACAAGTTGATAAGGACAAAGATATGATTTTTATTAAATAAGTATACAATGTCATTTACTTAAGAAATGTCCCATGCGATTGATACGTCATATGTAAACGACTCTTGCTACAGATTGAGGCTTCTTGGTTTTAAATTGTTCAAGAGTTTGTGCATTACATATGTCTTTTGTATATTTGTCCTGATTATTCTGATATATCCGGAGCAGCTAAGGTAAATTTAGCTGGGATATAGTTTTACAGATACAAATGTTATCAACAAAATATTGTAAATAACCCAAATCGAAAAACAATGAACAAAATACTGTTATTTTTGCTTCAAATCCTTATCCTCCCCTGCTTATCGGCCCAGGAAAAGGTAGTTACCACTGTTATCAAAGAACAGCACACCTCCGAACCCGGTTGGACATGGGAGGATGGTCGGTGGCATCATCCTGAAAATACGACTGATACCATACCGTTCACTTACCAGATAAAAACAACCACCGAAACACAAAAGGTATCTGGGAGGAAGGTGGTTAGCGAATGCCAGGTTGCCGAAAAGAGTATTTCGCTGAGCTATGAAACATCTCAACCGGGATGGGAATGGAATAGCGACCGGCGGGTGTGGTTATACAATGGCAATGCTGTTGATACGTCACCCGAAGCGTACGCAGTTGTATTGGTGTTCGACATCACCATGTCGGAATGCAATACGGAAAAAGCTACTGAACGGGTATCTGAAGAGCACAAAATATATTATCACTTGATGGATGACGGTTGGAAATGGGATGATCAAAAATGCAAATGGCTGTTGAATGGTGTTGTAAAAACTCCGGAATATTGCAAAACAGGGGCAGAAACCCACAGAAGAAGGGTAGAAAACAAATCGTGAAGATTCTGAAATCACTTCCGCTTCCCGCAAAGAAACCATAGTGAAAGTGGTGGCACAGGACCCTGCTTCCATACACTAAAAACTTATTAGACGTTTAGGCTGGATGACTCGTAATCGAATACATCGGGTTGAACGACAGTAATACCCCATTGCACTTCTACGATGTGAAACTTAATGACAGTGTATACAATACAAAATTCGGAAAATTTTTAGAAAAATTGTTTTTCGTTTCAATAATTTACTATATTTGCACATCACGCATTCAAGAGAGAAAACTTGTTTAAAAGAATGCGACATCTATATTATTAGCTCAATTTGATAAATTGACATGGCCACTTTTGAGGATATCAATAGCCGTTTTTTTTACCATCGATTGGATGTTCGTATTGCAGCAACCAAAGATACTCATTTTGACGCATGGTTGGGAGTAATCATACGCAATAACTTATTATATGCTGCCGAACAGGTACAGGTTGCTGAAAAAGATATGACCTTGTTTGGGTTGGTGAATACCTTCCCGTTAAAAACGAGCCATCCTTTATACCATGAATTGGAAGGCGGATTTCCTAAAGGATACAGCATCGCTTTATGGTCACACAACGATGTCGAAAATCCATGCCGGCGCATCCATCAAGGTGATGTCATATCCTTCTCACTAATGTTGGTGGGCGATATGGCAACATATTATCCTTATTTCGTCCGGGCGATTGACCTGATGTGCCAAAAAGGGATGGGTAAACCTCCGCATCCGTTTTTGCTGGTGGACATTTGTGAAACATCATCTTCCGGACAGACACATTTACTGGCGGCCGGCGCTTCCGTGGTTGGCAACGGGTTGAAGCACTCCATCACGATGGCCGATTTTTCTTTGGATCAGCATATTCCTGAAACCACTAAGCTGCGGATCAGGTTCGAAACTCCCGTTTGCCTGTATATAGCCGGTAAGAAGAAAGATACTGAAATCAGTTTCCAGGACAAATGTAACAGGTTTCCGGGCTTTTACCAATTGGTACGTTCGGCCTCTTATCGTTTGGCCAAGCTTTATATCCTCTACTGTGCTCCTGACGACGAAACAACTTCGCGGCAGATTTACGAGTCCCTTGAGGCATTGGTACTACAAGCTACCCAGCCGGTACTCGTTGCATGCGATATCCAGTGGATTACCCTGCGAAGTATTCACCAAAAGGAACGGAAAGGCATGATTACTTTAGCCGGTTATGTGGGAGAACAGGTATACGAAGGAAAGGTAAACGAATATATTCCATTGTTGGGTATCATGCAGGAATTGGGCGTGGGGTATGAGGTGGTATATGGATTGGGGAAATATAAGTTGGTGTAAGTGATCTATTAGTTGTTTGGATGATGGAACGAAAAATATTTTTGTTGGGAGGTCATGATCTCGAAATGATAGAGATCCGGAAAATGTTGGAAGAAAACAAAATTCAATATTTCGATCACGCATTAACCTGGTCAAATGCTTATTTAAAGGAATATGCTCAAGAACTGGATAAGTATGGCAGAATGGCTGACACATCTATCTATGGTATTGAACTCCAGGAAAAAGATTGCGTCAATATCCCTTCCAATTATATCCGAATCGATCATCATAATGAAATGTCAAATCGTCCGGCATCTATTATTCAGGTAGCAGAGGTTTTGAATATCCCGGTTTCGCATTACCGGCAATTGGTGGCTGCCAACGATTCGGGTTATATTCCAGACATGATCCAGGTAGGAGCGACAACTGAGGAGATCAATGCCATTCGCCGGAAAGATCGTGAAGCACAAGGTGTGACTGAGATAGACGAAGAGTTAGCAGAAAAGGCTATCAGCGATAAATCGGTGGAAAATGGGATTATCATTGTGAAGGCATATTCATCACGTTTTTCGCCGATTTGCGACAGGCTCTTCCCATACGACAAGTTGATCATATATACGGATGATGAATTGATGTATTATGGAGAAGGGAAGAGTTTATTGGTTGAAAAATTTACAGATGAAATAAACGCCGGCAAGATGTTTCACGGTGGAGGAGCGGATGGTTTTATCGGCACAGTAAGAGGAGCTTATTCAAAAGAGAAAATTTATGCAATTAAAGAAAACATCGTATCATTTTTAAATTCTTAATTCACTATGTATAGTTATCACATATTTTATTTTCCGTTTAAGTGGAAGATCAAGGGGCGAGAGGGATTATTGTTTTCTGAACAGACCAATCTGGGCAATATTGAATGGAATAAATATTCCAACTGGCTGGAAAATCCTGCAATTTTGGACAAGCAAGAGTTAGATGAATTGTATAACGAAAAAAATTATTATTACGAATTTGTTCACCCTGTTTTATATGATGATGGGGAGAAAAATTCTATTTTAAAGCATTTTGAAAGGAAAGAACCGCAACAACACGATGTATCCTATACCATCTCAAAGAAGAATGGCAAGAGCTATACATTAAGAGTTGATGCCATGAACTTGAACCTGTATGCAACAGGTGTAGGAATGCTAACTTTTTATCTTATCAATGAAAAAGATAACCAAAAAGAACCGGAAGATATATTGACGATTAATCAATATGGGAGAAGAATATTCCCTCCGTTTATTGCAGATTTGGAATATCGCGGAGAAATTGCAGAATCTATTTCCATAGAAGGATTGAATGGTGTCCCCGCTAATTATTGCGAAGATTTTTCCGGTTATACCAATCAAGAACCATGGAAACCGGCTTGTTTTATCAACCATTTAATAACTGATTTGTATGAAGGATTGGAAATTATCCCTGTAGTTGACGATCGAATGTTTGTCAATTGCTGGTATGGAAATGATGAATTAATACGAGAGTTTGATCAATGTGATGAAAAAGAATTAAAAAGTTATTTTCTGAAAAATGATTTTTGGTACAAATACATGTACATTGATGTTAGTAGCCCGTCTTGTGCAAACGATGAGATGCGTTTTTCATTATTGAATAATCAGACCTACAAGCGTTGGCAAAGAGGATGTATGCTATATGGCGTATCTCGCTACTCGTTTGTTATGCTGTCTCCAACTTCCGATTTTCACAAAACTGTTTTTGCAGTACACATGCGAACCGTATATTCCCGGATGATTGAACTCGTTCTGATTCAGCGAGCTTCTACTCTTCGGTTTTCGGGAGAAGTTACAAGAGTCAGCAAACTCTCGAAAGAAACAAATATTCATCAATCCATTATTGATCAAATCAGTTCTTTGTATAAAGAATATATTCGTTTTGTCAATCAGATACACTTCAGGGAAGTAACTGCTCAGGATCAGGGAGTTGAACTATATGAGATGATGACGAAAACATTGAAAATTGTGGAGTATATACAGGATTTGGATAATGAGATAGGGGAGTTGAGTCAGTATGTTCATCTAATAGATGATAAAATCAGAAATAAAAATTCGGCTTACCTTAATAAAATTGCTACGATATTCTTGCCAGCAACTTTAGTGGCTGGTTTGTTTGGGATGAATGCAATTCAAAATTTTGATCATGGTTGTGATCCTCATGGAGAAATTGTTTTGTGGCAATTCCTAATGCAATTGGGAATTGTTGGGATTGCATGTTTAGTCGTTTATAAAATATTAAAAAAGAAATAATTATGGGAAATCAAGAAAGTCAAGGAAAATTCTGCCCCAAAACGTCAATAATTATTGGCTCGGTGTGGTACGTATGTGGTGTCATTTTTTATTTTGGTAAAGGTCATATAAAATTTGGAATTGGGCCACTCCTTTTAGTTCACATTGCATTTTTTGTCTTTTTTATCTGTTCAATTCTGTTTTCTTACATGGCTTTTGCCTTAAAAGCAAAAATTGTGGCGGAAGAAAATGCAAAACAAAAAGAATTTGACAATAAGAAAGTATTGGAAGGTCTTCAAAGAGAAAAGTATGAGGAAGCGAAACGCAAAGAGGTAGAAGAAAACGATTTCAATAAAAAAGTAAAAGATGCTTGCAAAACTATTCTGAAGGAATGGCAAGATTCTTATCAGGAAAATCTCAAGTCTTTAGGAGCAAATGTGAAACTTTATAATGAAGTAAAAAAGATCATTGAAGAAAAACCGGAAGTAGGAGATAATAAAGAAGCAAAATCAAATAGAAAATAATATGTACAAGTTAGAAGTAACACTCAAGCAGCACACTCCGTTGATTCATTTTCAGCATGATCAGGAGGGGGCAACGCTTCGGGCATCGGAGGTGAAGCCGAAGTTGGATAGATTTATAATTGAAACCTATTTTGAGAATAATTTTGAGAAATGTAAGGAATGTCTAGTGTCGTGTCATACATTAAAAGTCGGATAAAGTTTCTTCAATTTAATCCGAGCATCTTCAGTGGTGAACTGCCAATTGATTTTAGCATTCTTATTATTACGGGCCTCCTGCCAGGCTTTTACTTGTTCTTTAATCTT
>JAVBSH010000229.1:0-10031 GCA_031547085.1 Bacteroidales bacterium | reverse complement strand
ATGCTGTTGCAAAAGTCGTTGAGCGACACCCGCAGGCCGTAACGGGTGAGCGAGTCGGGCATCATGTTGTGGGCCACGCGCCGCAGCTCTTGTATCGACTCGTCGAGCAGGCCCACTACGCGGTCGAAACGCATTACATCTTCACTTTCAATACTTACTCCGTTTTTCATATCATTCAAATTTAATTTTACTACCGATAGCATTCCGCCCAAGCCGTCGTGCAGGTCGCGGGCCAGGCGCGTGCGTTCGGCGGTTTCGCCATCGAGTACTGCTTGGGTGGCTACGAGTTGCTTTTCTTTCTCAAGTTGTTTTATTTTTTCCTCGGACAATCTCTGTTTGTTGACAATCAAGCGCTGCCGGGCGATGAAAAATGCCAAGGCAAATAATAAAACCGTACCTCCGGTAATGCCTAACCATAAAGTCAGACGCTTTTCCTTTTCGAGATCTCCGATTTTGATTTCCTTTTTTTCAGTTTTATAAGCGATTTTAATATCTTGTA
This sequence comes from Bacteroidales bacterium, assembly GCA_031547085.1. Lineage (GTDB taxonomy): Bacteria > Bacteroidota > Bacteroidia > Bacteroidales > UBA4181 > JAIRLS01. Next base: position 9,532 of record JAVBSH010000229.1, on the reverse strand, counting down.
TGTTCTTTTCGCGCTGGATCGTATGGAGCGAGTCTTTTAGCGAACTGCCACGGATATAATATTCCAGGGCATGTTCATAATCCATCTTTTCTTCATAAGCAAGGTAAAGCCTGTTCAACAGTGACAGCCGGAATTCCTGCGTGTCGAATCCGGTTCCCCTTTCCAGTATTAGCTTATATAAGTCAATAGCCCGGTTTTGTTCTCCTTTTTCCCAGTATATTTCTGCAAGCATGAAATCCGTATAAGCATTCTCGCCGTACAAATCTTTGATTTCAACAGCTAACTTGTAGGCTTTGTCCAATTCTCCTTTTTCGGTATAGATTTGAGCCAATGTAGTTTTCGATACCCTCACAGCTTCTTTGAAGCCCGTTTTTTCGCCCAGGAAAATGCAGCTTTCAAAGAACGGGATAGCCTATTCAAAATCAGGATCAAGCGTTGCATAAGTATTGCCTATATTGTTCAGGGCGCGTATAATGTTTATGGTGTCGTTCCGTTCTTTTGCTATTTCGAGCATTTGTTCGTAATAGACAATTGCATCGCCGGGTTTGCGCAGGTTGAAGTGAAGAATGCCCAAATCGCGAAGAATTCGTATGTGGGTTTCTTCGTCTCCGGCCTGTTCGGACAAACGTAAAGCTTTATACAGGTAATAACTTGCCGAATCGTATTTTCCTTTTATATCATAGGCAATCCCCATGTTTTCCATTGTAAGGATACGTTGTAGCCACAAACTGTCGGCATCCAGGCGAGGTAACAGGTCGTGCAGGACAATCAACGCCGAATCGAGCTGTTCGGTACTGATGTAATAACCTGATTTGTCCAACTGTTGCTGAATTGTCCGGTTAATCGGTTTTTGGCCGGGTTCGCGACAAGCTACCAGGATGAAAATCAGCAATATTGTGTACAAAGCATTCTTCATCTGTATCAAAATTAAGTCACTCGTCACAATTTGAATTCCACACTTATTTCCGTTCCCTTGCCCGGCTCGGAATATACATCCATACGGCCGTTGTATGAACCCACGCGGTTGCGGATGTTGTGCAGGCCGGTGCCGGAAGTTGGCGCAGCAGGGTCGAAGCCGTGGCCGTCGTCCTGTACGGTGATGGATACACGGTCGTGTTCCTGAATCATCTGTACGATGATTTCGGTGGCATTGGCATGTTTCAACGCGTTGTTCACCAGCTCGTGCACCGTGCGGTAAATCATCACTTCTAATTTTGGATCCAAACGCTCGTCGCCGCCGTAGTGACTGAACACCGCACCGGGAATGCTGCTACAGAAATCGTTGAGCGACACCCTCAGGCCGTAACGGGTGAGCGAGTCGGGCATCATGTTGTGCGCCACACGACGCAGCTCTCGGATCGACTCGTCGAGCAGGCCAACTACACGGTTGAAACGCAACACATCTTCACTTTCAATACTTACTCCGTTTTTCATGTCATTCAAATTTAATTTTACTACCGATAGCATACCACCCAAACCGTCGTGTAAGTCGCGGGCTAAGCGCGTGCGTTCGGCGGTTTCGCCATCAAGTAACGCCTGTGTAGCTACGAGTTGCTTTTCCTGTTCGAGACGGGCAACTTTCTGTTGGGTCAGGCGTTGCCGGACGATGAAAAACGCCAAAGCTAACAACAGGGCCGCTCCTGTAACAAGACCCAGCCACAGGGTCAGCCGTTTTTCTTCTTCCAAAGCGGATATTTTGAGTTCCTTCTTTTCGGTTTCGTATCTGGTTTCCATCTCCTTGGAATAAATCCGTGCCTTTTCGACTGCCAGCGTCCTTTCAATAGAATCAGCCTTTGCCCTGTATATTTGCTGGTTATGAAAATCATGCCGGGCCATGGCCAAATCTGAAAGATGATGATAACATCCCATTTTTTCTTTTGGTAAATCATAATCATTGGAGATGTCCAATGATTTCTTTGCATATACTTCCGATTTATCAAAATGTCCCCTGTAGAGTTCCACTTTCGAAAGAAGCCTGTACGATATGCAATCGCTTTCTACCATGCCAAATTCATTACTTATTTCCAGTGATTTACGAATATATGCTTCTGCCTTTTCCAAATCAAATTTCTTCAAGGCTAAATTTCCCAAATTAATGTATATGATACTTAACATATACTTGCTGTTATGGAGCTGGCTGATCCGCTGCGCTTCAAAAAAATTATCTTCTGCTCGTTCGAATTCATTCCTGTCTGCAAGTGCGATGGCAAAATGAATTAAGGCGTTTGCCCTTATCAATGTGTCCGGTTTTTCGTTCAGTATGTTCAGCGCTTTTTTGCAATAAATAAGATTTTCATCCTGCATATTCAATTCTCCCCCATACAAGGCCGCCATCAGGGAATAAAGCTGGGCAATCCTGAACTTATCACCCCGCCTGTCAAGTATGGATAATGCTTCTCCGTAATAATTCAAGGCGGTTTCATACCATCTTTTATAGTGATAATTAATTCCTATGTTTATTGATAAATTGGCAATCTCCAGTTCGTTCCCCTCTTTTTTTACCAGTTCGAGCACCTGTTGATTAATGATAATGGCCGAATCCATCAAACCTTCGTTGTTAAGAACATTCGTAATACCCATTGCAAAGAGATAACGCCCCCTGTTCCAGCCTAACTTTTCACTCAAAACGTTTAATTTGAGATAATATTCTTCCGCCTTTAAGGGTTCGTTATCAAAATACAGTTCCCCAATATCAAAATACAGTTTCGCAAGGCTTGTGTCCTGTTCTGCTTTTGCTATAACAAGCAGCATACTGTCAAGCTTGTTGTTCCAGATTTGTTCCAGCGAATCAATATTTTGCGCCCTTAAATTCATTCCGCACATCAATAATGCCGACAATACTACATTTCTATAAAAAGCCTTCGGTTTCATTTTTTCAGATTTAATGGATTCATATTAGCCAACTAATAGTCAGCCAAATATACAATAAAATCTGATACAAAAATAAATTAAGTGCCGACTTAAAAAATTACCAGAAATGGTAATTTTTGAGAAAAATCCACCCTGTAATTTTGCATCATCATTAAACGAATGGCGGATTCCGAAAAGCCTTATGAGTAGGGGAACTTTTTAATTAAAAAAACAAATGAAAAAATTAGTGTCGTTATGTTTGGTTTTATGTTTTACCGTTTTGCTGGTATCGGCGCAAAAAACATCGTTTTCGCAAAAGGACAATGTGGCCGGGCTTGGTATCGGGTTTGGCGGAAATTTGTATTCGGGTTATTATGGCTCGGGTATCAAGCGGGTGCCTGCTATTTCGGCATATTACGAACATTGTGTGAAAGATAATCTTTGGGACGAAAAAAGTTCCATCGGTGTGGGCGGGCTGTTGGGTTATGCCTCGGCCAAAACTGACTATTGGAAAACTTCCAACATCATCATTGGTGCACGCGGTGCGTTGCATTATGCTTTTGTAGACAAATTGGATACTTATACCGGTTTGATGTTGGGTTACGACATTGTTTCCTTCAAATGGAAAGACGACTTGTGGAACAATTATGCTTCCGGCGCCTCCAGTGGAGTCACTTGGTCGTGGTTTGTCGGTGCACGGTATTATTTCACTGATTCGTTTGCTGCTTTTGCCGAACTGGGTTACGGCATTGCCATTCTTAATCTGGGCGTGTCAATAAAATTTTAAATCCTGTGATGTGGATGTTCCTCCATACCCGTAGTCAACCTATAATTGTAATAGGGTATGGAGGTTTTTTCACAAAGACAAGTACCCGACCATTGGATATTTGTAAAAAGAAATAGATTCAAACACAATAAAATAAGCGACAATTAAGATGAAAACGTTTTTAAGATTAAGTATTTTGATGGCAATAACGGTTGTCATCATAAGTTGCATGGGTTGCAAAAAGGATAGTGACGATGGTGATGATGACAGTGGAAATACCAACATTCCGGGCGCATTGACTGCTTCCATCACACCGGCCGAAGGTTGGGAAAAGAACAGTGCCATTGTTCCTACCTGGATCAATAAGGATGAACGTGCAACCGGCGCCAGTATTATGTTAATCACCGATATAGTCCCTTCAGGCGTTAAAACAGCGGACGAATATGTAACCTACGTTCAGCCGATCATCAAAAAATCATTTAAGGACGCGGTGTTCACCGCCACAACACATACCAAGGTAGGTAACAGGGATGCCGTAGAATATACCTATTTAACATCGGCGCTTGATCTTGGTTTCAAATTCAGAATGGTCTATATCCTGGCAGACCCAAAGGCATATACCATACAGTGTTGCGCTTTTGCATCAGACTATGATGCTGTTGCTGCCGACTTCCAGAGCATGATAGACTCCTATACATTGAAATAATTGCGGAATACTCCACTGGCAGGGCTTATTGATCGTTGCCAGTGGAGTATATGCCCTGTTGACAGTCTTATACTGAAAGCGATAAAATAAAATCATCAAACAAATAAAAACATCATCATGAAAAGGATAAAAATAATATTAATGACAGCATTTGCTATTGTGTTGGCAACATGTACGTACGCACAAAATTCGTTCTTTCCAACCAAGAAAGGAACTATGTTATTATATGTGCAGAACAGCAGCAAAGGAAAAGCGGAAAGCTACTCGCGGCAAACCATCAAAGATGTGGAAGGCTCAGGCAACAACATGACTATTTCGTATGTGGTGGAAAGCTTGAACAAAGATAAGAAGCCGCTTTCTGATCCACCCATGGAAATACCTTGTAAGGTGACCATCAAAAACGATGTGGTGATCTTGGATATGAACCAGATGTTTGCCGGACAACAGAAAGATCAGCAATTCAAGATGGAAGTCACTGGCGTACCCATGGAGTTGCCGAACAACATGCAACCCGGACAGGCACTCAAGGACGCGGACATGACTATGACACTGGACATGGGAATCATGAAAATGAAAACAGTGATGAAAATGACCGACGGTAAATGCCTGGCCATTGAAAATGTGACGGTTGCGGCAGGGACATTCAAATGCCACAAAATTACCCAAACCGTCACCACTACCGTGATGAAAAAGGATGTGGTAGCACGTACCGTATCATGGTATACGTCTGGCGTGGGCACTGTGAAAACCGAAACATATAATGACAAGGATAAACTGCAAGGCAGTACGGAGTTAGTGGAAATGAACAACTAATCAATGAAGAATTAAAAATTAAGGGAAACTTATCAGCTATGGGATTAACTTCGACAGCGGGAAAGATGTGGTGAAGCCCGAATCATACGGCGCCATCTAAGCAATTGCCGACGTACTCAAGGAGAATCCGGACGTTAAGGTGCGCATCATCGGACATACTGACTCTGACGGACAGGCAGCCGCCAACCTTGATCTTTCGAAACGTCGCGCAGCCGCCGTAAAGATTTACCTTGGTAAAGAGTTTGGCATTGATGCTTCACGTATCGAAACCGACGGCAAGGGACAAACCGAGCCATTGGCACCCAACAACACAACGGAGGGCAAGGCCAAAAACCGCCGCGTAGAATTTGTAAAATTGTGAAATAGTGACAAGTGAAGAGTGACAAAGAGCATAGTCGCGTCACTTATGAAGTCTCCGCGACTACTTTTGATATGGGTGGCAGTATATACAGACGACCATATAAACCATACCTTCTGGTCAACTTGACCACATACCTTGGTTAGTATAGACATGCACCATGGTCAGTATAGATCAGAGGTTGTGACAATGTTGTCTATGATGCTCCATAGACTAAAGTAAACGAGATTTAATCATTCATTCTAAAAATAACTTACTACTTTTACAATCTTATTTGTAGCGTTGGCATACGTTTACAGCTTAGCAAAACGGGTTTCATGAGCGAAGTGAGTACGCGTGTGCCAATGTCTTTTCGGGTTCAGATTTTTTATATTCCATAAAACAAAAATAATGAAATTAGCTCGTATATTGAAGTGTTTGGCTTTTAGCACCGTTTGCATGTTCAACGTTTTTGCGAATCCTGAAAACGCCTCATCCCAGCCAACCATCAGTAAACTGAAAGATGTGGTCATCTATGAAGATGTAGATTATTATTGTGCTTTTCCTTCGGTGGTGAAAAAGCGTAACGGGGAACTGATGGTAGCCTTCAGGCGTGCGCCCAACCGGAAAATATTTGGTGAAAAGTCCAACAACCATGTCGACCCAAACAGCTACCTCGTAATGGTTCGTTCGAAAGACGGGGAAACATGGAATAAAGCTCCCGAATTGATATATGCGCATCCGTTTGGCGGATCGCAGGATCCGTGCCTGTTGCAGCTTCGTGACGGCACCCTGCTTTGTGCAAGTTATGGATGGGCATTTATCAAGCCGGATGCTGTTGAAAAGTTGAAAAAGCCAATATCTGTTACTGGTGGTGCAACGTTCCTGGGTGGTTACTTACTGCGTTCGGCAGATGGCGGGAAAAGCTGGCAAGGGCCTGTTTATCCTCCGCATATCGATGCAGAGATCAATCACACACCGTTTGGCGATGGGATACCGGCATACAACCGTGGCGCTCTTTGTGAAGGAAAAGGCGAACGTATCTATTGGGCTGTTGCGGCAACAGACAACGAAGTTACAAGAAAATCATCGGTATATCTCCTTACCTCGGATAACAAAGGTCTGAGTTGGAACTATTCCTGCCCGGTTGCCGTTGACGGGAAAGCCTCTTTTAACGAGACATCTGTTTATGAAACACCCAAAGGCGACATTATCGCTTTCCTACGCACGGCAGGAATGGACGATCAGGCATGCATTGCCCGTTCAACGGATGGGGGTAAATCATTCAAATGGGAGTCGATGGGTTTCCAGGGACATCCGTTGAATGCATTGAGGCTGCCGGATAACCGGGTACTGCTGACCTACGGATATCGCCATCAACCTTTTGGCATCAGGGCGCGGATACTGAATGCCGAATGCACGGATTACGCCACAGCCGAGGAATTTATCTTACGGGATGACGGAGGTAATGGAGATATCGGTTATTCATGGCCTGTACAATTAAAGAAAAATAAAGTCCTGGTGGTATATTATTTCAACAAGAACGATGGTAACCGTCATATTGCGGGTACCATTATTGAAATAAAGTAATAGCATGCCAATAACCTGTCTTGTATGTATCGTGCCGGTTCTTCCGGGTGGATAGATTCATGCATTTGCAGGCTCAACCTTCTTGATTTTCAAATATCCTGATTGTCAATAAGACCAACAAAGTCTCAAAACTCAATTGGTCAAAAAACTACATTATTACAAACATTCGATCGTCTGCATTGTTACGATGATAGTACAATTTGGCAAACACCGATCAATCTATGAATCCGAAGATCATTATCTCTATCGTCCTGCTCATTTTCTGTAGCAGGGGCTATTCCCAGGTATTAATCGCCTTGGTTTTTGGCGACAAGCTCAATAATGACAAGATAGAAATGGGTATCCAATTGGCAGCCCAAGGATTTCAATTCACCGGTATCGACGACAGGCCGGACATTGGGTTTTCGTTTGGTGCTTACTTGGATGTGAAGATGTCCGAACGGTGTATCATTTCAAATTATTTCATGTTCAAATCGCCTAAAGGCGGAAAACGCATTCCGGAAGCATATTGGATCGATCCGTCGGACGGGACATTGCCGGATGATGCATCTGCCCGCAGGCATCTCTCTTATCTTGAATTGACTCCAATGTTTCGTTACCTGTTCAACCAAAGCTGGTCGGTTGCCATCGGACCACAATTGGCGGTTAATACCAAGGCGACCGACATTTACCAGAAAAAAGACGATGATGGTACTTATACGTACAGGGCGCATGTCCGTGATCATATCACCCTGATGGATGCCGGGATATCGTTAGATCTGCAATGGCGACTAATGAAAGGCAAAGGTCTACGGATCAATGCCCGTTTCGCACAAGGTCTGGTCAATGTATTTAAAAACGACGAATTACCAAACGCTAAAAATCAAACTTACCTGATTGGTGTGGGGATACCTATCGGCGGACACAAAACAAAATAGAACTGAATTTGTTACAAACAATAGCACTTTGCACCAATAACAATGTTGCAAAATGTAAGAAATTTATCTATTCATCCATAATATAAAAAATGAGACATATTATTTTAGCAGTAGGCATTTGTTTGGCTTTTACGATAGAAGCCAATGCACAGTCAACCCCAACCAACGATTTGGAAATTATACAATCAATATTTGGTAAAAGTAAGAAACAGTTGGTCGAAAATTACATGGGGCTGAGTGGTGATGCGGCCAATAATTTTTGGTCAGTATACGATGTATTCGAAACCAAACGTAGGGAATTGGTGAAGGACAGGTTAGTAACCCTTGCCCAATATATTGACGGCTACTTGACCCTGACTGACGATAGTGCAGCCAAAATTGCCAATCAAGCATTTAAGAACGAAAAGAATCTTGCTTGCCTGCACAAAAAATATTTCAAGAAAATGAAAAAAGCTGTTGGTGGACTCAATGCTGCAAAGTTCATGCAGATGGAAGACTATCTCCAAAAAACTGTGGAACTGGAAGTGTTGGATGATATTCCATTCATTGGCGAAATAAAAGAACTTAAAAAGATGTAACTTTACCACCCGAAAACACACAATGGAATCCAAATATGAGCGAACAAGCACAACATGAACTGGACAGCCTTTTGAGTAATTATCCGCAACTGACAGGTTGCAAGGATGATATATGGACAGCCTATGAGTTAATGAAAAACTGTTACCGGCAGGGTGGCCTCATGATGACCTGCGGTAACGGTGGCAGTGCGGCCGATGCGGAACATATCGTTGGCGAACTGATGAAAGGCTTCAAGCACAAACGTCCGGTAACCAGTGAACAACGTGCGGCGCTCGAAGCAGCTTTTCCAGATGAGGGTTCAGTTATGGCCGGTAACCTGCAACAAGGAATTCCGGCTATCTCGTTGGTCAGCCAAATGGCGCTTTCCACAGCCTTTGCCAACGACGTAGCCGCCGACATGGTATTTGCCCAACAGGTTTTTGTCTATGGCAGTCCCGGTGACGTGCTTCTTGTACTCTCTACTTCGGGAAATTCAAAAAATGTAGTCAATGCGTGTAAGGTTGCCAAAACATTCGGCATTAAAACCGTCGGTATGACTGGTGAAAATGGCGGCAAACTCCGCGAAATTTGTGATGTAACAATTCGTATGCCAGCAAATGATACCCATCGGATACAGGAATATCATTTACCCGTATATCACGCGCTATGCGCCATGATTGAAATGGAAGTTTTTTTGTAGAAGACTTTCAAACCACACCATCTGTTCCTCCGGTGTCATATGGCTATTATCCAGCACAATCGCATCTGGGGCCTGGCGCAGCGGACTTTCTTCACGTGTCTGGTCGATATGGTCGCGTTTGGCGAGGTTCTGGTTGATTTCGTCCCAACTGGCGGGCATGCCTTTTTGTATCAGTTCGTCGTAACGGCGTTGTGTACGCACTTCAGGGCTGGCCGTCATGAAGATCTTGATGTCGGCATCGGGGAAAACGCCCGTACCGATGTCGCGGCCGTCCATCACGATGGCTTTGTCCTTG
>JAVBSH010000067.1:0-35535 GCA_031547085.1 Bacteroidales bacterium | reverse complement strand
ACAAAGGGCTTCTTCAACAGCGTCGTTGTATGCAATACTTTTTTTGCCCGAAGATTTATTGGGAAATACAAACCAAATTTCATTGGCAGTGTCGAAGTTGTCAGTCAGCCACTTTCGCCAATCTTCCCGACTTTCAAAATATTTGATTTTATTTTCTGCTGTCATGACAAATCATTCAAAATCATTATTTTACAGCCTTTGATTTCGTAATAACGAAGCATTTCATCTATTTTCTTTTTATCATAAATCGTAATGCAATCCAATAATACATTCACTTTATAATTTGCCTTCGTCAAGTTATAACAGGTTGATTTGACACACGCAATTGCATCTGCTCCGGCTATGTAAAATTCATCTACTCCGTTTTTATGAATAAAGCCTGCGAAATCCTCACTGCTTAATGAGTTTCCTTTGTATTTCGTGAAAACATTTTTTGATACCATTTTCAAATCCGAAACTAATTCAGACCCGCGTGTATTGGGTTTAAAAGTCCTTGTGCCCTCCGATAAATTTTCGTGCCTTATATAAACAACATCAACATCATTATTAACTGCCCAATCTATGGCTTTATTTATATTGCCGATTATTTCCTTGTAATTCTTTGTTATATCATTTTGAATATCTATGATTACTAATGCTTTATTCATTTTTCTTACTTTTTGGCCCTTGTCGGACGATTTATATTTTGTTTCACATTCAATTCTTCTTTTCATTGTCTCGCTGCGCTATCCGCCCCGCAGCCAAGCGGCGGTACGTTAGGCGCAAGCGGCGGATTGCGGGCGCTTCACTGTCCACCGAGACGAAAGGTGACGCGGGTGGCAGATCTTGCCAAACGCACTTCACCACCTGCCGGAAGCAGACTGCAAGTTGGTGGCAGTACATTTTATCGTTCTTTTTTTCTGCAATTTATGATATAACTTAACGGAAATTTCTCCATATTTTTCGCTTCTTGATTGTTTGCCATTTCCATATGATACTCATCCATTCTTTCAATTTCTAAATCGTTAAAAATAAGCGCATTTATTATATCGGAAATTTTGTGCATATACCAACAACACTCTTTTGCATCATAGGCTTTTCCACTAACATAGTCCAACCCATTTTTATACGAATAAGCGCCTTTTTCAAAATACGAAAGAAAAATATCTAATGTCGGTTCTTTGCCCAAATCATTTGAGGGTTCAAAAAAATATGCAAATGGGTGGATTTCGTAAATTAACACTTTTCCGTTTGGTTTCAACAGTTTCGATACAATTTTAAAATAGTCGTCCAACGAAGAAAACCATTGTAAAGAACCCTCCGAAATATAAATAAACTCGACCGTTTCGTTAAATGTATCGTCAATGTTCAAAATATTTGTTCTGTAAAACGCTACATCCAAATTGGAAATGGTTTTTAATTCGTTTGCTTCTGCAATCGCAACATCGGAAATATCAAAACCGATACCTTTTTTTGCGCCAAATTTGACTAATGACAATAGTTCTCTCCCATTGTTACATGGTAATTGAGCGTTTATCTTATTTTTTAAGTTGATTTCATTTAATTTTTTGATTAAAATTTCGTCGCAATCCCTATCTAATGTGGTGAAATCCGAATTTTTAAAACCCTCTTGAAGAGAATTATTTCTTGCTTTTTGGTGATAAACCGTTGCTTCATTCCATGCTTCACGGTTTTTTTCGCAAATGTCCCTATTCATATTCATATTTTTAATATTTTTCAAGTTTCGCCAAAGTTGCCGGCAACGCTCCATTTCTTTTCGTTTCCCAAATACGCCGCATTGTCCCGCATTACCGCCAACGTTTCGGCGGCTGCTTTTGGGCCGGTTTACGATGCACGTCATTGTCCATCGACACGAACGGTGACGCGGGCGACAAAAGGTGCGCATCACACGTCACCCGTCCTAAAGCCGGAGGGGCAATTGCATGTCGGCATTTTTTCTCTCTTTATTAATTAACGTTCATTCTTCTCAGCATTATTGTGCCTGTTCCTTATGGAACGTGCCTCTTTTTGCAAAACCTTTTATGGTTGTCAGGAGAAAACCTCCGTCTTCCTCAAAAACAAAACGATATTCCGATACAGCGTTTCGATAATCATTGTCCGGCTTCCATTCACCGCCGTCCCATCTCTCAAAAAGACGAATTAATTTCAACGTATCATTGCTAATAATGAACAAGCCTTTTTGGTCCTTAGAGCCTTCAGAGTATTGCCATGTATTTCCTTTAAAAGATATATAAGTAGGGCTCCAACCCTCTACAACCGCCTTCCATGCGCCTTCAAACTCGGTTGGCTCGGTTGTCTCGTTCGGTAGCATCGCTTTATATTCCGCTTCCACTCTTTCCCGCTCCCTTTCTTTTTCTGCTGCAATCTCTGTATCATTCTTGAAAATAACCCTCCCCGTCTTACTAAAATCATCAGTTTCTGCCCACATCGTATATACATTCCCCGCCATAAATTTATAGCGTACCGTAATACCCTTGGCGGTTTGCCTTTCCACCCTATTGCCGCCAATGGGCTTATCCCATTTATAGTCAACTACAAAATCATGCTCACCCGCCGGAATGATAACAGGTTTATTCCATGATACGGTTTTTCCGTTAAATTTCCTGGTCGTTACAGCCATGCTATGCTTCAATGTGCAGGTTTGTTCCGCCGGAATTGATTTATCGTAAATCACATATTGTTGCGCATTGAGCGACGTACAATTCGTAAACATGACAAGAAACAATGCAGTCGTAAAAAACACTTGTGCCAAATAATTCATTTTTCGTACATCTGTTACATTCAAAAATCGTTTCATTTTCTTTTCTTTTTCATGCTCCTTGTGAAGCGGTTTATATTTATTAATTTTTCAAATTTTTCCGTTATTATCCCCGCGTTAAGCGGCAATTGCATTGCTGCTCGGAACCCGGTCGGATTTGTAATCCGACAATCGATTCTTGAATCGAAACAAGACTTTTTATTTTTCCGGGTTACATTCATTTTTTTTCTTCAAGCGGTAATTGCAAATTGCCCAATATTCCGAGCGGCATTGCAAATGCCGCTCAACGGGTTTTTGCTGTGTCATCTCCTTTTATAAATTCTGTCTTTCTTAATGTGACCATATAAAAACATAAATGCAACAAAAGCAATAGTTATAATCGGAATAAAATAATGATAATATTTCACGATGTTCAAGTATCTGAAAATGATTGGTGCCACAAACAAGATAAGTCCAAATATTCCGAAAAATATTCCGAAGTATTTACCCACATATTCCAAATCAATCTTGGCTAATTCTTTCTTTGATGCAGTATTCACACCAGCAATTAGCCAATGTTGTTTAAAAACACCTATTATTATTGCAATGGCAATGAAAACCAAACCCGCTGTTTCACCAGATACAATTACCTGTTTGATGACGTCAATGATTTTGTCCATGATATTCTATTTTTTAACATTTATTCATTTTTCCATTGAGCGGCAATTGCATTGCCGCTCGGAACTTGGTCGGATTTGTAATCCGACAATCGATTTTTGAATCGAAACAAGGCTTCCTATTTTTCCGGTTTACATTCATTTTTTTCTTCAAGCGGTAATTGCAAATGCCGCTCAACAGGGGAATCACTTTGAACAGCCTCTAATTAAAACCAAAATACGTTAATTAAGCAAATATCTAAAAATATGAAAACAAGCATATAAAAATAGGCCAAAAATTTTGATAACTTCTTGAAAAATACAAGCGGCAAAATAGAAATTGCGGTATATATAAATGTTGCATATATGTAAGGCACATAGCCGAATCCTGCCAGAAATACATCACCAAAGATAAACATAAGGCACAACACAACTAAAGAAACTAAATGTACTCTAAAGAAGTAAAGCGGAATTTTATTCGATGCCGACATTATTTTTTGTTTTAAAATGTTGATAATTCACTATGTCTTTCTACGTTGAGCGGCGATTGATATCGTTGCGCCCTTCGGGATTGCATTGTCGCTCGGAACCCGGTCGGATTTGGCTTCACCGAGCTCGTAAACTCGGTTGTAATCCGACAATCGATTCTTGAATCGAAACAAGACTTTTTATTTTTCCGGTTTACATTCATTTTTTCTTAAAACGGTAATTGCAAATTACCTAATATTTCGAGCGGCATTGCAAATGCCGCTCAACGGGGGAAGCGGTTTATATTTATTAATTTTTCAAATTTTTCCGTTATTATCCCCGCGTTAAACGGCAATGCAATTGCCGCTTAACGCGGTCGGATTTGGCTTCACCGAGCTCGTAAACTCGGTTGTAATCCGACAATCGATTCTTGAATCGAAACAAGACTTTTTATTTTTCCGGGTTACATTCATTTTTTTTCTTCAAGCGGTAATTATTCCCTGCGGTCATGAGAACGCTTTGCTAAGTTGCAAATTGCCCAATATTCCGAGCGGCATTACAAATGCCGCTCAACGAGGGAATCTTTTTTCTGATATTCCTTTATTATCTTTATATTTTTCTGACTGATTAAATCTCTGCTTACCATCATCTTTTGTCAACTCAATAATCTCGATATTAAATTCAGGAGTTCCTCCGTAAGGGTTTAATACACCTGCGTGTTTAAGTGGGTTATAACCTTCTCCCCAATAAAACAAGTCAATATATATTTCATCTTCACCATCGGGAAAGATTTGGAGCATTCTCGATTTGTGATTTTCCATCAATGGATAAATAATCTGAATATTCAAAGTGTCATTTGAATTCGTTGTGATAATTAACCGATTTCCACTTTTAATTTTATGAAAAAGTTTACCATTAATCATTAAATTCATCTTAGCTCCACTTCCATAAAATTGCTTGGTTCGCATTAAATAAATTGTTTTTTCGTTTTCTTTCGAGGTTTGCCCTTGCAAATTTGTCTGCAAAAAAAACAATATTAAAATGACGATAACACTAAAGTTTATTTTTTGATTCATATTTAAATTCTATTGATAAATGTTCATTCTCTTATTTATAATTAGCCCGTCGAACTACGCAACATTGCTACTAACGTTCCCACAGCTGCTTTCGAGCGGGTTTGCGGTGGACTTCACTGTCCACCGACACGGACGATGGCGCGGGTGACGGTCGGTGCAAACCGCTCGTCACCCCGCTTGAAAGCAGGCTGTGAGTTGGCTGTTCGGCTTTCGATTTACAAATTGTCAACAAAACATTCAAAAAAAGGTCGCTCTCTGTAAACTACAGCTCTGTCGTAATCGTCTGGGTATTTTAAGAAAGGAACTCTGTGTGGTCGTAACTCTCCTGTATCCAAAACATAACTGTGATTCACAATTTCCTCAATATCGCTTGTTGAATAATTGTCTGGCATTCGGAAAAACTCAACACTAAATCTTGTCCCAAATCCAAAGAACTTTCCGTCTTTCATTTTTGCCGCAAATCCTGTCCAACCCATTGAGGTTTCTCCTCTAATCTGTTTCATTATAGGAATAGGAAAAGCATATTGGCTTTTTTCAACACTTGCAATGTCATAGTCATTAACGCAATTCCCATTTGTTACAAAGTTTTTGACTATTTCATAATAGCCTACTCCTGATGACTTGTTAAAAATTCCGTTTCCTTTCTGTTCTTCTTTAAATCGTCTAATTGCTAAATTCACAACAGTTTTTGGATTGCGAAAAATTACACAAGGCAAAAATGTTCCGTCTGTCAAATATACGGAAGCTCTATATCCAACGCCATAAGCACTATCCTCCAATGGCTCAACATTGTCCTTTAGAAATTTGATGATTTCGTCGTTTGCTTGTTGTTTCATTTTTTATTTATTACTTTTTCGTTTTGTCTTTTGCGGGCTGACAGCCAACTCGAATATAGGTTACACTTAACTATATCTTTATTACAACCAACATCCCAAAATAGAATGTTGGTTGTAACAAAAATGATTTTTTGTTGATGCTTCGTGTCATGTTTTTATCGATCCGGATGCACCTGCTTTCCGACATAAAACAGCCGAAGCAACCGAACTTTCCCCGGTTACTTCGGCCTTTACGCTTTATTTCTTTTCCGGTGCGGGACTTTCGCCACCGTTGTTATTCCCGTTGCGGCGACGACGCACGTAGCTGTCGTTGATGTTGCGGGCGTTCTTATAGCCGTTGTAGAACCCCGGGTTGGCGGTCTTGAAGCGGACAACGAGTTTATCGAGCTTGTCGTAGAGTACCGAGTCGGCGGCGGCCAATTGTTGTGCAAGGTTGCCGGTGTGCTGCTTACGCTCGTTGATAACGGTACGCGGCGACACAATCAATGCTTCGTAGCCGGCAATGGCGGCGTCTAAGGCTTCGCGATCGGTATCGGCAATACCGTAGTCGGTCAATTCGCCGGCCAACGCGGCGGCTTCCTTTGCAATGTTTTTGGCCATCAATAAAGTTTGGTTGCCGTGCGCTCTGTAGAACATGTTCTTGTTCAGCGACGCTTTTTCCGCCAGCGCGGTTTTCTTGTTCTCGAAAGCATATACGTACAGCGATCCGGCCATCGTAAGGCAAGCCTGCACCAATATGTCTTCGGCGTTGCCTTTTTGCGCGGTGGTACCTTTCACGGCAACGCCCGATTGTTGCTCCGCGACAATTTTGGTTTCGTCCACGCAACCGGCTAATTCGTCCACATAACGGCCAAAAGCGGGGAGGTCAATGTATGCATCTTGGTGTTCGCGGCAGTATTTCAATACCGTTTGATGCATGTTCAGTTTTTCATTCTGTCTGTCAGTCATAATTCTTTAATGTTTTAATGGATGAAATATTTAATTGATCAATCGTTTTTCGAAGATAAATAATTCACTATGTTATACGTTTTTAGAGCGAATAGGTTATGTTTTTTTTCGATAAAATGCAACAAAATAATTAACGGATAGGTAACATTATCGGTAGTTGGGGTAATTATTATTTCAAGAGGCGATTTTTGTGAAATGATGTCAAGCCGATTTCCTCCGCTGCCGGGGTCTATCGACCGTCTGCAGGGAGTGTGCCCCGGCAGTGGTCGATAGACCCTGCAGGCGGCAAATAGGAGGAAATTATTTTATTACACTTTCTATAGTCTCTTTTTATCGTACTTTTTGGGACGCCAACGGCGAAACTCTCGCGCAATACCATTGAAAATAATTTATTCATGAGTAAAAAGTACGGAAGAATAAGTTTACATTCGCACAATCGCATCTTACATCTGTGCAATTACACCTTTCGGTCACACATTCGTATCTCCCGGTCGTGTAATTGCATCTTCCGGCCGCACATTTATATCTCACACCGACACATTGGCATCTCGCACTGACACAATTGCATCTTACATTGACGCATTTGCATTTTCCGGTCACGCATTTGCATCTTCCGGCTGCATATTTGTATCTTACATCGACGCATTTGTATCTTCCGGCCGGGATTTTGAACCCGATACCGATATTTTGCCGCGACGCTAATCGTCCAATCCTTTCCCGTTAAGGATTTTCGGGATATATTTTTCGACTCTTTCCGCCCGCGTTTTCGACAGCTTGGGCGTGGAAAAGTAAAACAGGTAGCCGTGTTGCCGTCCCGGCGTCAATGCCTCAAAAGCCGTTTTCAAGGCGGGGTTTTCATTCAATTTCGTTTGAAACTCTTCGGGAACGGCAAAATCCGCCGTCTTTTTGAATTTCACCTCCAAGCCTGCTTTTTCCGCTTCCACGGCTTCGAGGATATATGCTTTTATGATCGCTGCCGCTTTCGTTATTTCCCGAACGTCGGTAAACCGAATTTGACGTCCCGCCTGCGTATTTTCGCTTATTTTAACCAGAATGCCTTCGGTGTCGTGCAACAAAGCGCCCTTGAAAAACATCAACGCGCAGTATTCCTTAAATCCCTGTATAATCACGATGTTTTTCCCCCGAAATGCATAACAGGGCTTTCCCCACTTCAATTCCTCGGTCAGTCCGCAATCGAGTGCAATCGCCCTCAACGCCCTCGTTTCTTCCCGCCACTTTTCGGTCCGGCTCAAAAAGCCGTCCACCTCGCGATCCGTTACATACTTTGCCATGATATCTTGTTTTAATTCGTTTGCCGGATATCGTCATCGGTCGTGTGTGTGCGGGATATTTACTTCGTCATAAAACGTATTTTCCTCCGTAATTGTTTGCTCTTTTCGGCCGGTATGATTCGTGTTTGCCTATTCGAAAGATACTCCGCCGGCGAATTGAAGTTCTCAACCAACCGATATTGATTCTTCATTTTTCATTATTCATTTTTCACTCTTTTCACCGCTTTTATATCCGTGTTGTTTCCCGTGTCACCGAACATAAAGGGGCTGTTGAGATAATATTGATCGCCTTTGCGGGATAATTTAACGGCGTAAGGTTCGGTATAGTGCGTGCTTTCGCCGTCGATGAGGCTATAGAAACGAGCAACCAACACATCGGGGTTGATTTCGTCGATCGTGCATTTTTCGATAAAATAAAGTTGAAAACCGATTCCGCTGAATACGCAGGAATCGGGCGTTATTTCGAGCGTGTATACGCGCGAAATCGCAGTTGTCCCGTCGGTGTAAGGCGATGTTTCGTATTCGTAGTCGCCGTACCAATTTTCGTCGACCCTGTATCGGTAATTTTTCTTCAAATGTTTCACGATAAGCGCTTCCAACTCCTTGTCGCCGTTTTCTTGCGCCCGGCTCAACGGCGTCCCTTCGGCGTTGCCGATGTCCAACCGACATCCTTTTTCGATCAGGTAACGCACCATTTCGGCGTTGTTGTTTTGCATGGCGATAAAAATCGGATACTTCGGTTCGTCGTCGAAACCCAAATCACCCGCTCCGTCGATATTCGCGCCGTTGTCGATCAGCATTTCCGAAATCCGGTTGGTTTGCTCGGATTGAACACTAAACGTGAGCGGCGTTTCCCCGTATTCGTTGTAAATGACGTTGGGATCGGCGCCGCGGGCCAACAGTAACTTTACGATACATTCGTTATCGGCTTCGATCGCCATGTAAAGCGGGTCGTAAGCATAATATTCGAATTCCTCGCCGCGGATAATGCTCGCTTTCCGGTCGAGCAGCTTTTCGACGAAATCGCAACGTCCGTGCAGGCAAGCATAACCCAACGGCGTATATCGAACTTCCGCCGTGCTATCCGCCATAACCAACGAATCGATGTCGGGCAGTTGCTTCACGAGACGATCAAACGTTTTTGCATCGTTTTTCTCGATGGCTTCGAACAAGCGTTCGTATATTTTTTCGGAGCCGGTTTTACAGGCCGCCATGCAAAGCGTTAATGCAAGAATTAAAAAGATTTTTGTTTTCATCTTACTGTTATTTTTTTTGAAGTGCTGTTTTTCTTACTCTTTGTTCTTTTTGATGCCGCAAAAAGAACCAAAAACGGCTCGACGATTACTCGCCTATCGGCTCATGAGATCGCTAACGCTAAGTTTAAACGCGCTCTGCCTATCGGCTGCGCTCGAACGGAACTTAGCGAAGCGATCTCACGTAGCGAAGCAAGTAAAATCGTCAATATGGAGCCTACGGCAATTGTTTGACGGGCAAAGCCATGATTACCGGTATACGTAATTTGCGCGGACGGCAGCCCGTTTATTAAAGCGAACAGCGAAGCCCTCATGAACGAAGTGAATAACCTTACCTTATTGACGCTAAGCTATCTGAGCGAAGCCAACAGGCGGAGCGAGTTTTTAGTGTCAAGCCTTTTTTGGTACTTTTTGGGGCGCCAAAAAGTACGGAAGAAAAAAGCCCCAGGAAATAACCTCATTTTGAATAGCACCTCAAAAAAAGAATTAACCGAAAACAGGACAATTTGAAGGACAATCCCCGACTTGATGATTTTTTTCGCCTCATACATGCTCAGGCGCAATTGCAGGATATGATCCTCATTCCCGATGGTTAGCCTTGAATACAACACCCGGTAGGAAGTATTTTCCTCTTCATTCTCATTGTACAACTGCTCAGTAACGAAACGATACTCCTCCGTTTGACCGTTATCGGGAAGTATGGCCTCATCGTTATCATTAAACCGATTCCAAAGCGGTATCTCCGCAGGGGTCAGTGTTGCCAGACTTTTGTGATGAACTTCATTCTGCCGCTCAAGCAGGTATTCGTCTATCTCGTGGAGATAATATTTATTGTAATAAAGATAATATGCCGATATGGCCGTCAAAATCATCAATCCGCCAAAAGCAAGGTAATACAGCAGCGTCTTGTTCAATAATCTTCGTTGTTTCATCCTTCCACCCATTTGTAGCCCATACCGTAAATAGTCTTGATAGCTTCCGTGCAACCGGCTTTGTTCAGTTTCCCTTTCAGGTTCTTGATGTGCGCGTACACAAAATCCTGACTGTCGAGCATATCGGCCATATCACCCGAAAGGTGCTCAGCCAATGCATTTTTGGACACCACCCTGTTTTTGTTCCCGATGAGGAACAGCAATAAATCCAACTCGGTCTTGGTCAGGGCAACCGGACTTCCATTGACATTTACTTCTTTCGACTGCAAATCAACCTCCAGGCCGTTGGAATATATGATATTACTGCCTGCGTATTGCGAACGCCGTATCAGGGCATAAATGCGGGCGCTCAGTTCCGCCAGATGGAAGGGTTTTGCCAGGTAATCGTCAGCTCCGGTACGGATGCCTTTTACCTTATCTTCCAACGCACCTTTGGCCGAAATGATCACCACGCCTGTTTGCTGGTTTGTCTTTCGCAGATGCTCCAACACATCCATGCCGTTACCATCGGGCAACATCAAATCCAACAGGGTACAATCGTAGGTATACAACGATATTTTATCCATCGCCTCATTGTATGTCGAAGCCTGTTCGCACAGGTAATCCTGTTGCGCCAGATATTCCGCCATGCTTTGCGCCAATGCCGGTTCGTCTTCTACAATCAGGATTTTCATGCGATAAAGGTATCAATTGATTTGACAAAAAATGAAACATGATTTTGAAGATTTTTTGAAGAAAGATATGTCTGATGAATGGCGTTTCAACATGTTTTCCAATATCACAGTGTCAAAAAATGATTTAAAAATCGGTCATAAAGAAAATCCTGCAAAAAAATGTGATTTTTCATTCATCATGAAGTGTTGTATAAATACTCTTATTAATCAACGTCTTGTTGTCTTTTTGATTAATTTTCAAAAAAATATGAATTTTATGAAACAATTTGCATGTATCTTTCGTATACTATTATAGTATTTAAAAGCACGTCATAGTGTATAAGTTTTAAGGGTTAATGATGGGCAGGGCATCAAGTCCTGCCTTTTTTGTGCATATATTTTTTTATATCCGAACCGAACGGTTAGGGATAGATTGTTTTTCTTCATTAATATGAAACCTACCAGGTACGAAAGACCCGGTAGGTTACAGTGTAAGCCTCCTTAAGTTAAGGGAGGGCTTCTTTATTTCAAAAACACCTCACGCAAATCTTCGATCTGCTGTTGATTGATAGGCTGCAACTGTCCGATAGACGATGCCAGTACCAGTGATTGGGCACTGAACTCGGCCACTTCCAAACGGTCGAAAGTTTGAAGGAGTTGATCACCGGTCACCAATACCGAATCGTTTTCAATGATCAGTGCAGGCATTTTACCTTCAGCCAACTTATCCAATATCTCCGTTTTTTCCCTGAAATGGGTACCGAATGGCATCAACGGGACATCCTGGAGGAAGATCCAACTTTCGGGAATTGTCCGTACATCCAGTGGCCTGTGACTGGCGCCGAAAGCCATCAAATATGGCGATTGCGTAAGGATGATCGAATTGATATGCGGAAAACGATTGTAGATCTCTTGATGCAACCATGTCACGCGGCTTGGATTTTTACCCGGTTCGCGGTGGCCCTCCTTAATTTGTACGATATCGTCTAAGTCCATATTCCAGCGGACCACATTGGTTGGCGTAATCAGAAAGTCACTGCCTCGCCAGCGTACCGATACCGTTCCGTACGAACTTACCATCAATCCCTGGCGACAGGCGCGTTGCACGATACGGCAAATTTCCGTACGTATCTGGCGTTCGTCCGACGGGTGTTCCACTTGTTTCATTTCGGGAAGCGGACTAACCGCTTGTGCTTCAAACTGCTGTATCTGGTCATCATTCAGGTATTTCACTTCCCCGATCATTTGTCCGTAGATAATGGTGCGGGCACAGAATTCGAAGGTCTCGAAACGTTGGAATGCATCGTTGATGTCGGAACCACCCACCACCGTACCATGGTTCTCCATGATCACCGCCTTGTAGCCCTTATTGAACTCGGCGCCGATACGTTGTCCAAGTTCCTGGCTACCCGGAACTTCGTAGGTTGCGTAACCAATGGGGCCACAAATATGTTTGGCCTGCGAAATCACATTCGGGTTAGGAATGTTGCGCACGATGCTGAACGATACTAATGCTGGCGGATGTGCATGGATAATCGCCTTAATGTCGGGGCGTGCTTCGAAAATTGCCTTATGGAAAGGGTATTCCGACGAAGGCTTGTGCTTACCCACAATAGTACCGTCGCGTTTCACCAGCATAATGTCCGATGCCCGTAACGAACCCTTGTCTATGGCGCTGGGTGTTACCCAGATGTCACCGTTATCGTCTATAATGGAAATGTTGCCACCCGAAGTAGTGGTGAGGCTCCTCTCGTAAATCCGGTCAATGATAGCTACAATCTGGTCGCGGGGATGCATCAGCTTGGTATCGATGATTTGGTTCATTTTTTATTTGTTTTATAATCAGCTTGATACCCAGATATTTTCTGGGATAATGAATGAACAAAAGTACAAAAATACTTGCAGAAATAAAACTTGTAAATACAAGTTGATATTTTTTATTCTTCAAAAATCCCAACAATTGGGTTATTTTACTTTTATCCGGTCGAAACCTTTTCCATATACACCCATCACATTACCCATAGAAATGAATGCTTCCGGATCGATTTCCTTGATGGCCTTAAAAACATCGGTCACTTCATATTTGCGAACAATCACCATGATCATCTTGGTGGGTTTTCGTGTATACCAGCCTTCTGCATCCACCAATGTCAATCCCCGCTTGACGTTCGTGAAAATATTGGCGGCCACTTCCTCGTATTTATCAGAGAAAATAAATAGTTGGTACGATTGTTTCGATCCTGCCAATACAAAGTCGACCACATAGCTGGCGATCACCATCACACAATAACCGTAAATCATCCGCTCCAGCGAATGAAAGATAAAAAACGATGAGGAAATCACTACCACATCAACCATCATGATAACACGTCCCGGGCTGATATTGCGCTGACTGGTGATCATCATCGCGATCAGGTCGGTGCCTCCGGCGCTGCCCCCCTGTGTAAATACAATACCTGTACCGATACCTGAGAGTATGGCGCCTACGATGGTTGCCAACAGGGTATCGCTGACCAGCGGTTCAGGGAATATCCCTTGGAACAGGCTGAGCAGCAACGAAAAAACAACAACACCATAAACTGACTTTAACCCGAAATTTACATTGACAATCTTCATTGCTACCAGTATCAATGCTGCATTTACCAGTAGGTAGGTGATACCGGCCGGGAATTTGGTGGCAAAATATACGATGGCGGCAATACCGCTCACACCACCACCCGTGACATTACTGGGGATCAGGAATGCACCCCAACCAAAAGTGGTACACAATAGTCCGAAGGTGATGATTGCGTGGGAACGAAGGGTTGCCCCAACTTTTGATCTTTTATCCATATACTTAAATGCGATTAATTTTGGCTGCAAAAGAAACGAAGAAAAGATCAATTAGCAATGATTTTCTTACAAAAAGAAAACAAAAAAGCTGCCCCTTTTGGAGACAGCTCTTTTAACATTAAAACATGTATAAAAAACATTTATTCTTCATCACGGTTCCGGTTCCGGTTTTGGCCTGTAAAGCCCAAACTCTGCGATCATGGTATAATCGCTTGACCCTTTATACTCGGTTCCAAAATACACTTTTACATATCGAGTCTTAGGATAAGGAGGTAAAATCGCGAAATTAGTCAGTGCGCCACCGGTGGCGGAATAGATAAAACGGCCACAGGAGGACCAAATAGCAGCTTCTGCAAGATCCTTTTCGTTATTGAGCACAACATCAGTGGTAAATAATTGAAATCCCTTGGCGCTACCGTTATTACCGGCACGATTCTGTACCATAGCGCCGCCAATCTCTGTTACCTCGCCCAAGTCTACGATAAACCAATGGGGATAAGCAGTAGCGGGAGACCAGCGTGCATGCCAAAAAGTACCTGCATTACCGTCAAACATGGACATAATCCCCGGCCCACCTCCGGCATCGCCATGTTGCTGGGAACTATAACCGATTTGCGCATCATTGTTGCTTGAAGTATATCCCGGAATTCTCCAGTTTGTTCTATTTATGAATTCGGGGTCAGTAATCTTATAAACGGGCATTTCCAATACGGATAAACTTACTGAATCCTTAACGCCTTTAGCCTTAGCATAAATTTTGACCTTTCCAACATTCGTATAGGTAACCCATCCTTCATTGGTTACAGTGGCTATATCCGGATTGTCCGTACTCCATTCGATCAGGTCTTTTTCGGTCGCTTCTGCCGGTTCGTACAAAGCGTTGATTTTGAACCTGTCTTTCTTATCATACCAGTATTTTTGTACCATCGTTACATCCAAGATGATTTTTTCTACCGGAATCCATTTTTGTACATGTACCTTTACTTCGAATTGATCGCTTCCGGACGTAACAATGATATTGGTATATCCCTCGCCTTTTGCCGTGACAAGTCCGGCTTGGGTTACCGTAGCGACTGCTTCGTTTTGGCAGGTCCAAGTAAACTGCTGGCCTTCGGGGCTACCTTTTAACTGTATTGAAGCCAAGCTGAGATCGGTGTCTAAATAAAGTTCAACCGATGTCCTGTCAACGTATGGCTTGTCTGTTACCTGGTAGGTATCGTACTTGAAATCGTTGCAGCCGAATGTCGCTACAGTCAAGGCGATCATGAACAAGCCGCCAAAATATTTCATCATATTTCTTGTTTTCATATTAATGATTTTTAACGTCTCTATATTCTAATCTTAATTCTTCCCACATCCTGTATTCGGTTTTATCAACAGGATCAAAGTAATCATAACACAAGCGGAAGGTCCTGTAAAGTGTTCCGAAACCATCGTCAACCAACGCGTAGGTATTCAAATAGCGGTCAAGGCTGTCGTATTCATCACCGTCTACCTGAGTCACATCTACCCCGAGATTACTTTTATCCCACCGTTCAATGGTCAGTTGTCCATCGCCGCCGATCTTAATCCGCATGGACCATTGGGGAATGACTACTTCCGGATCATCGCCCGCATCGTAAGCCTTCGTGCCGCAGTTTAGCCTGATCTCGTTACGTGATGCAGGAGCTACCCGTTTATTCAAGTAAGTCGGCGTCCGTTGGGGGCGGGGACTTTCTCCCAGTCTGGAGGTCGCCAAACGATATCCGCGATGACTGTACTCAGTAATGGTTTTGGTAGTGGACCAGAAATTTTTAAACTGTACCCGGTACAAAACCGTACTTTTGTCAAGATTCAACTCATACGCAGAACATGTTTCCACCTTGAATGGAATAAAATATACACTGTCGGGTGATAGTCCTTCGAGTTTGAACTTGATCGGCATGACTCCTCCCCGCTCGCCGGCAGGAATGGTAATACTCTTATTGGTTATCTCATACCTGTTTTTCGAAAGAAATTGGGCATATTTGTAATCTTCGGTCCCAAAATTGGTCTGATTATAATCATGCAACAAATCATCGAACACGCCCATGGAAAGTACAATGGGTTGCGTAGTGGACAAAGCGCCGCCTACATTGGCAGAAATGAAACCCGACGTCCAACCGTTTTCATCTTCGACATCAAAGTCGTGTTCCTGTTCGAAGATGTTGAAACCTCCGCTTACATCGCCTTTTAAAGCTACCCGCGCCTTATACATCTCCCTTTCAAAAACTTCATCGCGATTGCAAGCGCTAAAAACCATTGCAAAAAGCGTGAAAATCAATATAATATTCTTATATTTCATATTTCTTTATATTAACATTCATATTTAACTTTCATTACTACCATCCGGGGTTCTGATCAAATGACGGCAGACGTCTCATTTCATATTGCGGTATCGGCAGAAAAATCATTTTTCTATCGACTACCCGCTGTGTAACACGGGAGCTTGGCACAATCATCTTTTGATAGTATGCCGCTCTTACGCCTGATGTATTCATTCCCATGACCGGTTCGTTCTCCGAAGCCTCGTAATCGCCCCAGCGGCGGACATCGAAATAACGTTGGTTTTCATACAAAAATTCCACCATGCGTTCATGTTTGATCTTTTGCATGACTAAACTGGCGTTTTCAACATCGGCATCGTTTAATCCGGGTAATCCGGCACGGTAGCGCACCAGATTGAACGCCTTTTTGATTTCTCCCGTATTGCGGGTGAATATTTCATCCTTGCCATTTACGGCAATAGTGAAGGATCCTGTTAACTGGTTCAACGCTTCGGCATATGCCAATAATATTTCCGCATAGCGTATCATGGGAAAGGCCTTGCTGAGTTGGATGGCGCCTTCTCCTGCATTCCATGCGTCATTGTTGCTGACCCATTTCTTGAGTACATAACCTGTGATGGGATGGTCTTGGGGGTTGGCTCCTGCCATGCCGTCAGACGAATCGACATAATACTGGACGGTGAGGTCCTTGTTAGCGACGTTGGTCGTTGACCGGTTGGGCCAAAAAGCCTCGCAAAAACCAATGGATGCATAAAACCTCGGTTCCCTGTTGTGGTACATATTGCTTACGCCCAAATTTAACCTGTAATCCAAAAAGGGTTCAGCCCGTTTATCTGTAAAACCACTGGGTGTGTATGGATATTCGGCGCTGGCGCTGGTAATGGAGTTACCGTCCAACATTTCGTAAGCGTCAATAATTTTTTGGGTCACACACATTCCGTTATAACCGTTATTGGTTTGCGGGAAAGAATACCGGGTAAGGTTCCTCATAGCAGGAGAACGCTGCCCCCAAATAAATTCAGGAACTCCGGTCATTTCCGAATCACCGCTGAACATGTACAGGTATGACTGGTAAGGACAAATGCCGGCAGCTCCGCCGGTACCGTCATCGTTCCACTCTCTGAGATAATTCGGGTCGGTTGTATTGGTAGGTAACCCGCCTTGGGTTTGCATTACAGGGTTTCCATCTTCGTTATATACAGGATTTCCATCTTTGTCCAGTACCGGAACCGGGTTGGTCGCATCCTTATACAAAATGAAGGATGGAGATAATCTGATGGTATGCAACTTATACAGCTTTCCCCTGCTGTCCGTCAGGTCTATCACTCTTTTTGCCGCAGCAGCCGCCACCGCCCAGCGTTTGGGGTCATAGGTCTGCTGGATATAGTGCGCACCATCGGTCTTGCGGGTCCAGTTGCCAAAATACGATTTTGCCGATGCACCGCCGTTGTACAGGTCGCTTGCATGTTGCAGCCTTAACCTGGCCACCAATCCGTATGCCGCACCTTTGGTAGGACGGCCAAAATCCATGATCTGGTTTTCTTGCCTGTAAGGCAGGGTTTCGGCGGCCTCCTCAAATTGCGTACAGATATAATTGACACATGTGTCGTAAAGATCGCGCGGACGGTCGTAAAATTCGAGGGCTTCGTTGTTGGCTACTACCTCGTCGTATAAAAGAATCACCGGCCCGTGATTCATCAGAAGAAGATAGTAAGCATAGGCTCGGAGAAACTTCGTGTAGCCTATGATACGATCATTGTCTGCTTTGATACAATCCTGGCACTCGTTCATGCGTTGCAGTACCATGTTGCACTGGCGAATCGCTACATACCACTGCCCCCATCTGCCAAAATTGCCAAGGTTATTTGCGTTTATTTCTCCCAAAACATAAGACATGCCCGCATACATATCCGTGGGCCATGTAGTAAATGCTTCGTCAGTGGCTAACGGTCCGGGCGTATATGCGTTGTGTATAATAGAGCCATTATCGAAGGGTAAATAATTGGCTGTTCCCCACATAAAGGCTTCAAGCGTACGCCTTTTAGTAAAAATCGAATCGATCTTCAAGTCATTTTCAATATATTTATCAATACTTAAATAATCGCATGACGACATTACTCCGGTGATTGCAATCAGCGCCCATGCAAAAAAAGTCTTAAAAATATTTGCATTCATATTTATAATTATTACAAATTAATATACAATTGGAAAGAATACGTTGTGGGGATAGGATATACCGATCCCAGCCGATGCGCCTGTTCCGGATCAAAAATCTTCACTTTATCCCATACATAGAGGTTGTTGCCCACCAATTGCAGGTCAACCGAAACAATGCCGATACGTTTGAGGAAATCGTTTCTCAGGTTATAATTGATGGTAACCTCCTGTAAACGCAGATATTGTGCATTGTCTTTCCAGAAATCCGAACGTTGTGCATTGTTTTGATTTCTACCATATTGCAAAAGCGGCAGTTGGGCGTTCGGGTTTTCGGCATACTTCACGTCGATCCCGTTGGCTTCGCAATACCATTTGGGAATCCAGCGTGTCGAAGGATCTGCATGCTGCTCCAGCACATTTCCCGATCTGGTGCGGTTGAAGGGAATGTAGCCGGTACCGTCGCGATCATAGTTGTTGCCACATTTATAGTAGTCCATTTTACCCGTTCCTCTGAACAGAACGCCCACCGACAAAGCCTTATAATTAAACGAACCGCCGAAACCATAAGTAAGCAGGGGGAACATTTCCTTGTAGGAAAGAGGAACCATATCATCATCGTCAATCACACCGTCTCCGTTGATGTCTTTGTATTTCAAGTCGCCCGGCATAACGGTACCCCAAGCCTGGGTGGGACTTGCTTCCACATCCGCCTGATCCTTGAAAAATCCAAGGCATTGCAAACCACGCCATGCATCGCCGGGCTGGTTGATATCATCCTGATAGGGATAAAGCACGTACGGCTTTTCATATTTTGTGACTTTATTCTTTGCAAAGGTATAGTTACCGCGCAAGGTCACGCTCATATCTTTATTGATGTCGTAAGTATACGAGACATTTCCGTCCGAACCCCAGGATATCATGCCGCCCACATTGCCCCACGAAGCGTTGGTAAGGCCGACATAGCCTGGTATTTGCGTCCGTTCCATGAATATACCGTCGCGATTGTCGCGGAAAATGTCCACAGTAAGGGTAAGTTTATCATTCAACATCCGTACATCGAAACCCAAATTGGATTTGATGGCTTTTTCCCATTCCAGATTATCAGCGCCTACACGTATGATATTAATCATATCCACTATGTTTTGCCCGTACCATAAATCCGAAGAGAATGAAGTGAGACTGTTCAGATAAGGGAAGCGAGCACCCCCGATA
Source organism: Bacteroidales bacterium (assembly GCA_031547085.1). GTDB lineage: Bacteria > Bacteroidota > Bacteroidia > Bacteroidales > UBA4181 > JAIRLS01. Next base: position 16,177 of record JAVBSH010000067.1, on the reverse strand, counting down.
TCGGAGTTACCCACCTGCCCATACGATCCGCGTACCTTGAACAGGTTCAACCATGGCATGTTTTCCTTCACATAATCATAGCTGGTAGGCACCCAGCCCAAGGCTATCGAAGGGAAAAAACCATACTGCTTTCCCGGAGGGAAGTTTTCGGTGCCGGTGTAGCCAAAGTTAAGGTCGATCATATAGGTATCCTTGTAACCATAAGCCACGCGTCCGGTTAAACGCACATATCGTTTGGGGATTTGCCTGTAACCCATTAACAAATACCTCATTTCATTACTATCCCATTGCCGGGTATTGAAGTTGTCGTTTAAATGGAAATAGACTAATCCGCCAACACGATGATCGGTGCCAAAAACGCGGTCGTAGTTCGCTGACCCCTCAAAAGTAAAAGCCCTGTATGTTTTTTCCTTATAAAGCAGATACATTTCCTGATCACTGGGATAATACGTTTGTATGGTGACCAATTCCCCTTTGTTGTTGCGTCTATCAGCCAAATACATGGCAGGTATTTGGGAACGTTGCTCCAAATATCCTCCAGTGCGGTCGTAAGACCCCAGCAACCGCAGTTTAAGACCTTCCGTGATGAAAGAAAAATCCTGTTCCAGCGCCATGGAGAATTTTGCATTATGATCTGATATTTTGGTTTTTCCGTAACGATTCAGCATGACATACGGCGATCGTCCTATTTCATTGGAGCCTGATGGCAATTGACCGTTGGAATAGACGAGCGGAAACAGGATTGGAGTAACCATCGCCTGCATCTCCCATATTTGATCGGTTGTTTTTTCTTCTCCAGGTCTGTTGTTGATTGACATGTAAGCGTCGGAATTGAATTTCAACAAAGTGGTTTTAGACAGGTTGAGGTCCAAATTCAGACGAAACGAATAGGTATTGTACCCCACATTTTGCGTGTAATTATTTCCCTTCTCTATCTTATAAGCGCCTTGGTCGGAAGAGCCGCCGAGGCTTACAAAATAACGCGCCACATCGCTGCCGCCGCGTCCGCTGACATAGTATGTCTGCTTGAACGATACGGGACGTATGAGTTCTGACTGCCAGTCGACATCCGGATAAAAATCGTTGTCCAAACCGTTTTTAATGATTTGTAATTCGATGTCGGAATAGCGTGGAAGCTCATTGCGGACAGCCAGGGCTTCGTTGGTCAGCAACGCATAATCGTAAGAGCGGAGATAATCCGGAAGCTTCCGGATATGCGATATGGTATAGTTGGCGCGTCCTGTGATGGACAGTTTTCCCGATTCGCCGCGTTTGGTAGTGATGAGCACTACGCCGTTGGCGCCGCGCGCGCCGTAAACCGCCGTTGCCGAAGCGTCTTTCAATACCGAAAAAGACTCGACATCGGCAGGGTCAATGGAGTTGAGATTGCCTTCCAATCCGTCGATGAGGACTAATGCAGAGGCATTGGCGCCAAAAGTACCGATACCGCGTACCCAGAATTCGGCAAGATTTTTCCCCGGCTCGCCGCTGGCTTGCATCGTTATCAACCCAGCCACCCTGCCTCCCAGCAGGTTGGAGATGGAAGGCGCCGGTACCTGCAGCTCTTTAGTGTCGATGGTAGAAATCGAAGCAACCGTCGAAATTTTACGCTGTTGCCCTACGCCCGTCACCACAACTTCTTCAAGTTGTTGCGTGGATTCCGCAAGAATAACATTCATGCCGGATGTAGCGCCCTTGACCAACTCTTCTTGCGTTTCATAGCCAATAAATGAGAAAACCAACCATTCGCCCAGATAGGCAGTGATTTTGAATTTCCCGTTCGGATCGGTGGAAGTGCCTGATACCCGGCCTTTAATGGTAATAGAAACTCCGGGCATGGATTCGTTGGTCGCCGCATCCTTGACCGTACCTTCTATCGTCAAGGGAGCATTACCCTGCTGTGCCGACAATGAATAACACAATACAACCAGCACAAGTATAAATATTTTACGCATACTTTAACGTTTTAATGATTAGATTTAAAATTATTCCTCGGCAATCTTACGGATTCTGTTATTGCCATAGTCAGATGCATAGATGAGATAATCGTTTGTCGTTTCGATGGTCACAATACCATGTACATTCCTGAATGTTGCATCTTTCTCGTTTCCGTTGGCAAACGGAGTAGATACCCTGGGAATGCCCACGTAAACGGACATGATTCCTGTTCTCGTATCAACCTTGCGGATACAATGGTTCCCGTTATCGCCCACATATAAAATGCCGGCTCTGTCGAAAGATATTTGTCTCGGTGCATTGATCAGGGATTGTTCCAACAGCCCGTCCCGGTAGCCCGATCCGCCCTCTGCAGTCTTTCTTGCAAACGAAGACATAATGAGATAGTATTTTTCTCCTTCACCCCAGGGATGTGATCCGCGCCCGTTCACTTCCACCCATGTTTGCGTATCCCTTATATCCACAGTGCAGAGGGAATGCGGCACTTTATCCCCATTATCATCGTATGCCAACCACAATTCCCAAGTCTTGTCGGGGTCGGTGTTGAATGCTATTCCATAAGTACGCCCCGTGGGTGTCATGCCAATAATTTCTGCATTCCACGTATCCGGGTCTATTCTCACGATCTGCCCATCGTTATAGCGCGTGTAATAAAAACCGTCGTATTCGCAGTACAACATGCAGTAATGTTGTACATTAGCTGATGGCAGGGCGTATTTGGCACGCTCATCTTTATCATCTCCGTCCCACTTGCCAATGGGGCCTGTATTCCAATTCCTGATAAAAGACAATGTTGGCGCCCAATTACTTTTGGGGTCAAGCATCAAAAACCTGTCGCGCACCGATTCGTGTCCCAGTAATACCCAATCTGTTACCGGATGGGTAACAGGCGTACAACGGTGAGTAAAACCCTGCTCGCCTGTTAAGATCGTCCTGATGGTGTTTTCTTCTTCATTGATGAGGACTAATCGATCATTGTTTGTGGTCACAAAAATGTTTTGCTCAGCGTCAATACCAATATATACAGGAACTAATTTTGCTGATTCCAATACTCCGTTGTCAAATTCATTGACAGCTTCGCCGGTGCCGGTAACCGTAGTTACCTGACGACTGGATTTGTATAAAAATTGGTTGGGAAGTACTTTCCTATCCTGGCTACCCACTTGTACTGATACTTCTACCCTTCCTTCGGCCGTACGCGGCACCGATACCAGAATCTGCTCATTAATGCAGCCAATAACTATCGCCTGATCAACATCGTTGAAAAAAACTTTAACGATAGAGGGGTCATTGCCAAAGTTTTCCCCATTAATCAAAAATTTATCCCTGATCCGCCCTGAATCCGGCTGGAAAGAAAAGACTTCAACAGGTTTGTTCGGATCATGTTTTGTCCCGGATTTTGACTTTTCATCTTCGCAAGCAATGAATGCTAAACTTAGCACAACTACCACGAACGATAACTGCCATGCTGTTTTTATAAAACGTTTCATTTGATTTGTTTAAAATTTAACATATTAATAAATAATTTGCATTGAATTATCATGCTCCCGCAAGGTTATTCTCATTTTTGCCTGGAGTATTTAACCGGATATATACAAATGTACAGCACTCACAATTAACGCAGTACAATCAGTATACAAACCATAATATATTTCAAAGCTTATTTTTTTTAAAGAAGACTTTCTCAACTCACCACACATCATTTTCGTTGTTGTTTTACGAATAACAATTATCCAAATAATCCAGAGAAAGCCGTATTTAAAAATTACAATTTTCTCGTTGAACCACAGAATAATACAGTAAACTCATAATTAACTCATTTTATTAAAACTGGACGGTGTTATCCGTAAACTTTTTTCACAATAATTTGTCAATGACGGAAGAAGTTGATTATCCCATTTTTTCATTGATTATATTTTCATAGGCATTTGATTTTGATGATATAATTTTTTACTTTAATTTATGGAGCATAGATATAAGATATTAAAGTCTTATAAAGACTTTATCAATAAATATCATAGATTATAAAATACGATACAATATTAACAAGAAAAATTGATTTGTAAATTTAATTTTGATATAAGTCACTTTTTCTTTGATTAAAATCACACACTTGATACAAATAGACAGATATAATACTTGATCAGAACTTTGATGAATGATTGCAATTTTGCAAATATGGAATCTAAAATAATTTTGCAATGCTAATAAATCTTTACAACATACATATATGATTTTTGTCATATTTTCATATTTTGTATTTCTCACCGAGGTTTGGTACAGCATAAAGAGCGTATAACAACAGTATTTTTTTTCGATTGATTGCATTTTAAGGTCGTTTACTTAATATCCATACGCAATGGAATGCAAATCTAAAGGAAGATGTCTTCACTCCATATATGCGCAAATTTCGATTATAATGACATCGTGTGTGGAGATATCTGCATATTTATTAAATAAACGACCTTAAATTACAAATTATTGAGTTGTTGAAATAACAGATATCTTACTCTTTTGATACACAATTTTACCATCTGCAGTCATGCCCTCGATCACTACCGTATAGGTACACGGCGCGTCCGCCGTATAGAAACTGAAAATTGCTTTTCCGTTCTCATCTGTGGTAATATTGGGTTGCCAGTGGATAGTCGTCCTCAAGTCGGGTTTTGTATTTTGGGAGGGTGTTTCGTATTTGGGTGCATAAAACGCTACGGGCTTTTGAAAACCAAGTGGCATGATATATTTGATATTGGGTGTCTTTTTGAGATTTTCCGATTTATTCACTTTGGTATATATGGCTATGACACGAGTACATCTCTTACCAGAATCAATTTCAGGGTCTTGTGCATAAATCCCTGTGATTCCGGGATCTGTTAACAAATCTATCTGAGCGATGTCAGACGGGTCCAATCTCCTTAGTATGTACTCCTCTGTCTCTTTTAAGCCATCAACCAGTACTATGATATTACAGGTTCCATATATTTTATCGCTGGAGACAGTTATTCCCGGAATCCGCATCAACAGGGAACTTATGGCTACTGCCGGATTTTTATCTATTTCTTCCTCGGAGATAGAAAAGGCAGCATCTTCCGATTTATAAAGAGGAGAATAATTCACGGTTCTCTTTTTTTGTGCTGTGATAGTGACTTCGTCGATAGATATAACTCTAACACCGTGTTCGTCCACATATTGCTGCTCCGCTTTGTCGGCATAATTGGCAAACACCTCGCGATTGGGCATACCGGAAATAACTACGGGAATCGTCCGTTCCGGGTATGATGGCTTGTCGAGCGTCAATTCAAGGTTTTGACGACCCGATTGTGGCGTTGTCTGGACAACCAGCCAGGTACTGTCGATCACTCCGCCATCGCGAAAATAGAATCTGCCATCGCGGTCGGAAAGACCTCCGCCTACAAAATTTTCCTTCATGGAAAGCATATTCACATTGGCATTTTCTACGGGTTTCCGTGTTAAAACGGTTCTTACCGTTCCCGATATGTCATACCCCTTTGCCAGCAATGTGTCGGGGTACATGAACTTATTCTGCACCATCCGTTCCGTATCGTATCGTCGCCAACCTTGGGTAAGCATCAGCAAGTCGAGCGCATATGCCGACGACTGGTCTTTCTTCCGGAAATAATAGCCTGGATCGGGTATGTTTCCACGTACATCGGAAGTCAATAATAGCGAGGTTAATATGGTGGAAGTCGTATCGGCAGCCACTTCATGATCGTCCGTCACCGAAACCGAAAAATTCCCACTCAAGGGGGAGCCTGATTCGTCCGTAATGCTCACCGTATATCCAACCGGGCTCCTGGAAGGATAAGCATCTTTGTCGCTTTTACATACGACTTTAGCCTGGTCGTCATTATAGGTAAACACCAAGCGTTCGCTGATCGGAACCATGTTTTTGTTCAATAAAAGCAGATTACTTACCCCCGATGGAAAAATTTCTTTTCGAAAGGTTACCGGTTCATTTAAATTATCCAAAATACGGACGTCTTGTACGACACCGCGCGTATGAACCAGCAAACAAAGCGTATCGGCGGCAGTTTGATATTCGGGTTGCCGTACTTGTACATTAAGCCGGTCTTTTGACCAATTTGCCGATAACGAATAACCCGCCTCTGCAGCTACCGGCAAGTCGAACCGTTTGGATTGTCCCTTGTCATTGGTGCAAACCGCATAATATTTGCCGCCCCGTTCGGGTTTCATCGTGATGACCCCCATTCCGCGCAAGTCAGTTTTGAACTGAAGCGCCTCGTTGTCCTGCTGGTCGTATACCGCACCGCTTACGTTGATCTCCGTTCCGTCACGTTGCATCGCCTTGAAAGCAATACGCCCCGTGCAACCTGACAGTATAGAACCACCCTCGGGATAAAACGATACGTCAAAATCATCGTCCGGAAAAGGTATTTTGATGTATTGACGATACAGATTCTTTTCATATTTGGCGTCCAACAGCATTACCCGCTGCTTTTCATCGGGCAAAAGGTCAAAACTGAAGCCTGATACGCCATTCTTGAATTTCAGATTCATGGGTTTACCATTGTTGATGCTGATATCCGCCGATTCGGGTGTAATACTTGCCAAAGGACGAACACGCGAAAACCGGATATCGGCACTGATTTTATTGTCCGGTAAAAACTCAAATTCCGGTAACGTATATATCATGCGGCTCATAGGGTCGCCAATACGGATGCTTTTCATAAAAAAATACTCTTCATCCAAATTCCGCATCCCGGTGGTGTAAGCCCTGATGGTATAGTCGCCTTCCGGTATGTCCTCCGGAAGGAGGATGCACCCGCTGAATAAATCATTGGCCAGACCTGTCTTTACGCGGCTGACCAACGAATCCCGCGCGTCGAACAACTCCACAAACACACTGTTGGACGAAAACGACGGAATATGCGAAGCAGCATCCACCACATGGGCGCGGAACCATATCCGTTCGCCGGAAATATAATAGGGCTTATCAGTATGAAGATGTAATTTCTCCTGTGGGAATACGTTCAATTGTTCTTCGAAATGTTGAGTTACGCGGGTGAGTGAATCTGCAAGCACTTGCTCCGGTAAAAGTTGTTCTTTCTCATCCATTACGACTACCTGCGAATCGCCATCCGGATGATATTCTATTGGCAAAACCAGATTAATTCCCCATAGCGGATTTGAAGAAAACATGGGGGTTAGACCTATCGGATTACGATAAGAACCGTCGGGATAAATGTGAACCGGATCACGCGGAGTAGAAATATGGCTCCTGAATAAGCCAATTGTTTCCCATGATTTCATTTGCTCTCCCACTTTTCTCAATTCTTTATTTGTTACCGGCTTGCCATAACAAACCAGCATGACGTTCCATTCGGATGGCACTTGAAAGGTTTTATTGCCGGTAGCAGAATCTGTCTGTATAAAGAAGTCGGAATCCATCTTATAATACATAGGTGAAGCCGTACGTTGTGTTTGTAACTCATCCGCTTTATAAACTCTACTTTGATCAAATAAAGTAGATCTTTGAACAATGTCTTGTTTCAAGTGATAAGCAAACAAAAAGCCATTTTCCAGTGTGGTATTTTGATACAACGTTTTGACTAAATTTGTTACGGAAACCTGGTATACCTTCTTTCGGTTGGCTTCCCATGTATTTTTTTGTTTGAGCGTTGCCGGGGCAAGCTCAGTAAACATGTATTGCCCTTCCCAGTCGCTGATACCGGTATTGTAATCATGAGTGAAATAATTAAGCACATATTGAACTTGATAACCTGTTTCGTGATTGATGATTTGTAACGGAACGTGGCAGGTAATCGTTAATTTCTGTGTTTCGGGGTTGAAGTGATAAAACACTGCTTCGGGATTGAGGGGCTGCGAGATCTTTTTGGATGGCGCATTTCCCAGTATGGTTTTCCAGAAAAGATCGATATCCTTGTTACGGAACCGTACTTTTGCAGTCACCGTCACATCTTTCATTTCATAAGAGCGCATGGTGATATCAAGTTTTCCCAATGTTTTTCCCAGTTCAATATCCCTAAAAACCGGTTGATACGCTACATGTGAAATCGCCACAGTGTAACTCCCTTCACCCGGCAATCTGAGCTGATAATAACCTACTGAATCCGTGGTCGTCCCTACGGTAGTGTTGGCAATAAAAACAGCAGCGCCGGGTAAGGGCTTGCCGTCTTCCGCATCGGTAATGCGCCCGCTGATGGTGCGTTGGGCGGTTAAGGTAAACGGGATGAGCCATAAAAGGAATCCCAGCAATAAATGTGTACGTTTGCAATTCATCATCTTCCTTATTTAAGTGAATTATCTGTTCCAATCATTATTTTATCCTTTTGATATACAATTTTACCGTCCGCTGTCACTCCTTCTATCAACACAGTGTAGGTTGATGGAGTATCGGCGGTATAAAAGTTGAAAGACGCCGTTCCCGTTTCGTCTGTGGTAATATTGGGTTGCCAGTGGATGGTCATCCTCAGGTCGGGTTTTGCATTTTGGGAGGGCACATCGTATTTGGGTGCATAAAATTCGACAGGTTTTTGAAATCCAAGCGGCATAACAGATTTTATATAGGGCGTTTTGGAGGGAGCGTTCAGTTGTCCTCTCTTGGTATGAAGAGCTATTACGTAGGAATCTATAGACCCTGTAAATATGGCTGCAACAGATCCGGACAAAAGATCTATTTGACCAATATCAGAAGGATCTATTGTATTTAAAACATCAGCCGGGTCCTCCTTCATATCATCAACCATCAAAAGAGTTCCTTTAGTTCCATAGCTTATGGTTTTATTGCTATGTGATACAATTACACCCGGAAGCCGCATCAACAGGGAGCCCATGTTTACTGCCGGAAATTTTTTCAAATCATCCTCGGTAATAGAGTATCGGGCATCTTCTGGTCTATAATAAGAGGAATAATTTATCGCTTTCTTTTTTGGTGCCGTAATAGCGACTTCACTCAGATGAATGATCCGTATTCCATGTTCGTCTACATATTGCAGCTCCGCCTTATCGGCATATTTTGCAAACACTTCGCGCTCCGGCGCTCCGGTGGCAACTACAGGAACCTTCCGTTCCGGGTACGATGGCTTGTCGAGTGTTAATTCGAGTTTTTGATTGCCCAATTTTGGCGCCGTCTGGACAACCAGCCGGGTGCTGTCAACCGCTCCGCCGTCCTGCAAATGAAACCGGCCATCGCAGTCGGTAAAGGTCTCCTGCGCAAAATCTCCCTTGAAGGAAAGGACACTCACTCCGGCATTTTCTACGGGTTTCCGCATTAAATAGGTTCTTACCGTTCCTGATATCTCATAATCCTTTCCCAACAACGTGTCGGGATACATGAACTCGTTCCGTATAATCCGTTCCGTATCATACCGTCGCCAACCTTGGGTAAGCATCAGCAAGTCGAGTGCATATGCCGACGACTGGTCTTTCTTTCGGAAATAATATCCCGGATCGGGGATATTTCCACGTATATCGGAAGTCAATAATAGCGAGGTCAAAATGCTGGAAGTCGTGTCGGCAGCTACCTCATGATTGTCTGTCACCGAAACCGAAAAGTTTCCCAGCAAAGGACCTCCCGACTCGTTCGCAATGTTTACTGTATATTTCACCGGACTTCTGGCAGGATAGGCGTCTCTGTCGCTCTTACATGTCACTGTCGCCTGGTCGTCGTTATAGACAAACACCAACCGTTCGCTGATCGGAACCATGTTTTTGTCCAATAAGAGTAGGTTACTCACCCCCGATGAAAAAGTTTCTTTTCGAAAAACTACCAGTTCGTTTAAATTTTCCAGAACACGGATGTCTTGTACGATACCGCGTATATGAACCAGCAAACAAAGTGTATCGGCGGTAGTTTGATGTTCGGGTTGCCGCACTTGAACAATAAGCCGGTCTTTGAACCAGTTTGCCGACAACGAATAACCGGCCTCTGCGGCTACAGGCAAGTCGAACCGTTTGGATTGCCCCTTGTCGTTGGTGCAAACCGCATAATACCTGTCGCCCCGTTCGGGTTTCATCGTGATGACCCCCACGCCCCGCATGTCGGTTTTGAACTGTAGCGCCTCGTTTCCCTGCTGGTCGTATACCACGCCACTTATGTTGATCTCTGTCCCGTCACGCTGCATCACCTTGAAAGCTATGCGCCCCGTGCAGCCCGACAGCATGGAACCGCCCTCGGGATAAAACGATACGTCAAAATCATCGTCTGGTAAGGGTATTTTGATGTATTGACGATACGGATTCTTTTCATATTTGGCATCTAACAGCATTACCCGCTGCTTTTCATTGGGCAAAAGGTCGAAACTGAAGCCCGATATGCCATTTTCGAATTTCAGAGTCATCGGTTTACCACCGTTGATGCTGATATTCGCCGATTCTGGTGTAATGGACGCCAATGGACGGATGCGCGAAAACCGGATATCGGCGCCGACTTTCTTGTCCGGTAAAAACTTAAATTCCGGTAACGCATGAATCATACGACTCATGGGAGTACCAACACGGATGCTTTTCATGAAAAAATAATCTTCGTCTAAATTCCGCATCCCGCCGGTGTAAGCCCTGATGGTATAGTCTCCTTCCGGCATGTCCTCCGGGAGGGAGATATACCCGCTAAATATATCATTTGCCAGACCTGTCTTTACGCGACTAATCACCGAATCACGCGCATCAAACAACTCCACATATACACTGTTGGACGAAAACGAAGGAATATGCGAAGCAGCATTCACCACATGGGCGCGAAACCATATACGTTCGCCGGAAATGTAATAGGGCTTGTCGGTATGAAGATGTAATTTCTCCTGTGGAAATGCAACCAATTGTTCTTCGAAACGTTCGATAACCCGGGCAAGGGTGTCGACAAGCGAATTTGCCGGCGAAGCTTCTACCGGTTGTTCATATCCGGTTGTTGTTGCAAGTTGTGTTGGTTCACCATCGGGATGATAATTTGTCGGCAAAATCAAGTTAAGTCCTGCTAATGAATTGGATAAATATCTGACAGATAGCCATATTGGATTCCTGTAAGTTCCATCGGGAAAAATATGAACCGGTTCACCCGGAGTTACGAGCGCGTTCCGGTATAACCCGATCTTTGCTAATAGTTTTTTTTTGTTCATATCTTCCATAACTTTATCGGTGATCGGCCGACCGAAGCAAAAAAGCAAAACAGTCGTCGAATCGGGTGGTATCCATAATGTTTTAGAATTGTTGACGGTGTCGATCTGTAAAATGTCTTCTCTGTCCACCAATTGAAATTTAGAACCATGTGTTTTCGCCCTGGAGGTCAATAAAAATCCATTCTCAAACAATGTATTTTGAAATAATGACTTAATAAAATTTACTATGGAAATCCTATATACATTTTCCCTGTTTTTTTTCCAAGCATTTTTTTGTTTTTTGTTTTTCGATTCAAGTTCAGTGAACATATATTGACCTCTCCAGGAACTATGATCAGTATTATAATCATGTGTAAAATAATCAAGCACATACTGGATTTGATACCCCGTTTCATAATTGATGATTTGCAATGGAACACGACAGGTGACCGTTAACTTCTGCGTTGCAGCATTGTAATAAAAATAAACTGCTTCGGGATTCACCGCATAGATTGTTTTTTGGGATGGTTTTTTCCCTAATATAGTCCTCCAAAAGAGATCCTTATCCCATTGACGTGTTTGTACTTTTACCGTAACTTCTACTTCTTCTATTTCCTGTATTCGTATTCGCATAGCTATATGAAGTATTCCTCCCGTTTTCCCCGGTTCAATATCCCTGAAAACCGGTTGATATGCTACATGTGAAATTACCAGGCTATAACTGCCCTCTCCCGGAATTTTTAGCTGATAGTTACCCTCCGCATCCGTAGTGGTACCTACGGTAGTATTGGCAATGAAAACAGCAGCGCCGGGTATGGAACTGCCGTCATCCGCATCGGTGATGCGCCCGCTGATGGTGCGCTGGGCGTACACGTTGAAGGAAATAAGCCATAGGAGAGATACCCAAAAGAATTTTTGTGAGTTCATGATAGTGTGCATAACTTGAAAAGAACAGTTACATTTTTACAGCAGACTGTGTAACCAATCTGTCAGTTCTTTCTTTTTACCAAATGTGATTTTACTTAAAATATTCCAGAATTGAAAGCAGCATGTTTAATTTTACCTGCCGTATTTGATACCATCACTATTCAACTTCCGGCAGTTTCTTTCCTGGTGTTAATCACTATTGCAGCCTCTCAAACCTGTATTAAAAAATAATATTATAAAACCAATGAACAGCTAACTTAAAGATTTTTATTCATCAAAATTGAACGATTAATAACGAATATTTGATATGAAGATTCAAACACAAAATAAACCATCAAATTACATACCAGACAACATAAAAAAAGCGTATGTATAAAAATAAATCCACAAATCGGACGGAAATAATATAAATTACATGTATATATAATTTATAATCAGCATATTATATGCAAATTGGTTTTTGGATTTGACGATTGGATGCATGTTTAGAAAGTTACATCCATAGCGGTACCCTTGTCGCCTTGCTGTTGCATCCATTTTTCGAGTTCGGTTCTCATTGCTTGTATTCTGGCTTTATATTTCTTTTTCCCGGACAGATTGTTCAGCTCCCACGGATCTTTATACATATCGTAAAATTCAATTGCCGGCCGTTTTACAAAACGATCAACCAGCTTCAGAGCTACGGGGTCCTTTTCGGTGCTTTCCAACCAACATGCCCATACTTGTTCTCGGTCGTTGACATTCATCATGTGCTTTTCGAAGTATTCAGCGTCGGGAGTAAGGTTTACAATCAACTTGTATCGCTTATCCCTGATGCTCCGTATAGGGTATGCCGTACCTTCGGGAATATTGTTATGTATTCCGTAAGCCCATTGGCGGTGATCTTTTTTGAGGCCATACAATACAGGCAGGAAGCTTTTCCCGTCGATGGCACTAATAGCTTCGCCACCAATAAGATCAATCAACGTAGGTAGAATATCTTCGTACTGAACGATGGCACTGGCGGTACTCCCTGCTTTGATGTGTTGCGGGTATCTTGCTAACATGGCGCTATTCTGTCCATAATTCCAACAGGTCCATTTCCCGCCAGGAAATTGAGGTCCCTGTTCACCTAAAAACATGATAAGAGTATTGTCCGTTAGGTTCAAATCTTTTAAAACATTCCATACAGCACCAACTTCGATATCCAAAGCCCTTATTTCGGCCAGAAAATTCCTGAACAACTCGCGTGTTTCCTTATTATCGACACTATTGGGAGGCAAAATCAGTTTTTCGGGATCTAATCCTTCACGGTTACCCCAAGTCCAAGGCACATGAGGATACGTACTGCAAACAAAAAGACAAAATGGCTGATCGTTTTCCATGAATTTGCGAATACCGTCTGTCGAAAAATTAGCTGTGGGTGAAACGCAATCGACCTCGAACCCGTCGATCTCTTCGAATTGATATACATTTTGCGGGCGGGTATGCCGTTTCCCAGTTCTACCCACTCTGTATCCCAAATGGCTAAGATATGTGGTTACACTGGTGATATCCGGGTTCGAAGCCTTATGGTTCTGGTACGATCCATACCTGGCCGGATATAAACCAGTATAGAACGAGGCGCGTATCGGTACGCTCATAGTACAAGAAGCGTAGTTGTTGACAAACAGCATGCCTTCCTTAGAAATCCGGTCGATGTTAGGCGTTACTACATTCTTTCCCCCATAACAACTCAGTTCATTGGAGGCCAAATCGTCAGCTATAATGACCACAATGTTGGGTTTTTCTTTTGCCTCTGCCATGCTAAAAAATGGAATGCTTGCCAGTGCGACAGTAAAGGGTTTCTTTATTCTCATTTTATAATAAAATAAAAGTTGGATTTTTTTTGCAAAGCATCGTTAAGTTGCAGCGTAAATGAAGAACTACCGTATACCGAACGGCACGTATGGTGATGGAGTGGTTGGAAAATAAAATAGGAGGAAAACTATATTATTTTCCTCCTATTCGATTTTTTAAACAAAAATACCCCGCCTGCTTTCTGCTTATGCGTTTGCGGCAGTAAATTTCCTTTCGGCGATACGTGCTTTCTTTCCAGTCAAATCCCTGAAATAGTAAATCTTTGCGCGACGAACCTTACCGTATTTATTCACTTCTATTTTTTCGATAAAAGGAGAAGCCAATGGAAAAACCCTTTCCACACCGATCTCACCCGACATCTTACGTACAGTGAAGGTAGCCGTGTTGCTGCTTCCTCCTTTGCGTTGTATCACCACGCCCCTGTATTGCTGAATACGCTCCTTATTACCTTCCTTAATTTTATAGTGAACCGTTATGGTATCACCGCTTGAAAAATTAGGAAATTCTTTCGAAACGGCATTCTGCTCTTGAACTAACTTCATCAAATCCATTGCTGACAAATATTTTATCTTAAATTATCCTATTTCTAATTTGGCCTGCAAAGGTAAAAACATTTTCCTAAATCCAACTAATTTTCCCGCAAATTATTTTTTATGATGAACAAAATTTCAAATGATTGATAAGTTTTCTTTCCTTGTTCAATAATTTACACTTACTTTGCCGGAAAACATCGTTATTGTTCATTTTAATTTAAAAATCATTCAATATGAAAAAAGTAATTTTATGCATGATGTGTTGCGTCTGCATTTGTGCAACATCATCTGGGCAAGCGAAAAAGACAAAGGCAAAAGGCGTACAACCTTTATTTACCGCCAACCTGTCGAACGCCGAATATGACAAGTCTGTGTGGTCGGTCGATAAGGACGGTGTAATATCCGCTTCTGACGACCATGCAATCTGGACAATGCAGGAATACGAAAACTTCGAGTTAACGCTTGATTTCAAAAACGATAATTGTACCAATAGCGGCGTAGTTATTTATTGTACCAACAAAAAAGACTGGATTCCCAACTCGGTAGAAGTCCAGATAGCCGATGACCATTGTGCCAAATGGGCGAATGAAAAGGGTTATTCGCGCTGTGCCGCTATCTATGGACATCTCGGCCCTTCAAAAACCGGATTGGTAAAGAAACCGGGCGAATGGAACAAGATGAAGATTACCGCCAAGGGAAAACGTATTGTAGTGGAACTGAACGGCCAGAAGGTAACTGATATGGATATGAGTCTTTGGACTTCGGGAAAAACAAACCCCGATGGTTCAGAAATACCTTCGTGGTTGCCCAAACCATTTGCCGAATTGCCGACCAAAGGTTATATCGGGTTCCAGGGTAAGCACGGCGATGCTACTATATGGTTCAGGAATATCAAGGTGAAGGAATTTTAGGAAGTTGATCAATCCTAAAAAATCATTACGGGTTTATAGGACAAAATATTTATTATCTCAGAGCGTTGCAGGCTTAAGCCTGCAACGCTCTGATTTTTTATAAGTAATAACTAACCCGTCTGATATGATACGCGCCATGTGGTTTATCGTACCGCTTCGCTCACTGCCGACGGACTGAAAATTGGATATGATTGGGCATACAAGTATTTTTATTCGTGGTCAAACATCTTTGATGTATCTTCAAGCACGACACTTTGAAACATCAAATGAAACATTTATTTTATACAGGCGGTTGGAAAAAATTTGAGCCTTTTATGGAATTTCATCATCAAGACCGGCGGACTCAACCACATGCTGCCTTTGCTGGAAAGCATCCTTTCGAAAGTAAATCACCGAGAGCCCGACACATCGAAGATTATCGACTTTGAACCAAAAATATCTCCAACGAGAACATTTTGTTAAATTGTGCAGTTAGGATAACGATTTATTTCATTCTTAACCTATCTCTCCATACTCCTTAATCCTTCCCTCACATAGCCTTTTCACCAGTTCGAGAAATTTCTCAATAACCGGCATCAGTGCATCAACATCATCCTTGGTTACTTCAAAATCAGGATTATAACGTGCTTCAACATATGCGACTTTTACCAAATCGAAAAGGCGTTTTTCTTCAGCAGTCTTGCGGGGAATATCCGGATGAATTCGTCAGAATATTTTTTTTGCGGAAGCCAATAATTTTTTGACGGGTGTATGACAAATTGCATTAAGCAGCATTTTTAACCCACATTGCAACCCCTACCCCGTATCTCTCTGCAAATCAAATTTGCGGTGATTCCCTTTATCATTTTTGGGCACTACGGATTTTTTACGGATGAAAGGCGCCGGTTCCAGCTTCAGGGCATCGTATATCAGAGCC
>JAVBSH010000113.1:0-21153 GCA_031547085.1 Bacteroidales bacterium | reverse complement strand
GCACTGTCGAGCGGGTTGCGGTATCCGAGGGACAAAGGGTGAGCAAAGGACAACTGCTGGCTGCATTGAGCAGCGGGACAGCGCAAAACGCTTACGACATTTCGGAATCGACCCTCAAACAGGCTCAGGATGCCTACGACCGTATGAAAACACTGCACGAAAAAGGTAGCGTTACCGACATCAAGTTTGTGGAAGTGGAAACCGGCCTGGAAAAAGCTAAAGCGATGGCGGCTATTTCGAAGAAAAACCTGGAAGATACCAAGCTGTATGCACCCTTTGCGGGAATTATCGCCAAGCGTTCCGTTGAGGAAGGTGCGAACGTGATGCCGGGCGTTTCGGTGTTCAAACTCGTTTCCATCGACGATATCGACGTGAAGGTTTCCATCCCTGAGAACGAAATCGGCGACATCCGCACGGGACTGCCTGCCACAGTGACGGTTGCAGCGCTCGACAACAAGGAATACAACGGAACTATTGATAAAAAGGGAGTGGAAGCCAATTCCGTCACACATACTTACGACATTAAGATCAGGGTAAAGAACCCGCAATCGGAACTGATGCCCGGCATGGTGTGCAAGGTATATCTCACACAGAACGCCGATCAGCCGCACATCGTTATCCCGAACAAAGCAGTACAGATTACCCCTGACAATAAGCGTTTCGTGTGGTTAGCCGAAGGAAATACAGCCAAACGCCGCTTCATTACTACCGGTCCGCTGACCGATTTTGGCATCACTGTGGTAAGCGGCCTCGCCAACGGCGACAAGGTGATTATCGAAGGTTACAACAAAGTGAGTGAGGGAATGAAAATAGATTCCAAAATTCAATAATTTAAAAATTCCACAATTCCTATATTCAAAGATTCCGATAGCGATGAATCGTGGAATTATGGAATTGATGGAATCATGGAATTAGAAATATTAAAATGAAGAAGAAAGTAGGATTTATTGAAATGGCCATGCGTTACCGGCAGATCATGTTGCTGGTGGTGGCCATCCTGATCATTGCGGGCGTGTATGCACTGTTGGAGATGCCCAAACAGGAATACCCGACATTCGTTATACGGCAGGGCGTGGTGATCGGCGTGTACCCGGGCGCAAGTTCGGACGTGGTGGAGGAACAACTCACCAAGCCGCTGGAACGCTACCTGCTCACGTTCCCCGAGGTGAACCGTAAAAAAACATATTCCCATTCCAAAGATGGCATCGTGTTCATCTTCGTGGAACTGGCCGACGAGGTGAAGGACAAGAATATCGTGTGGTCGAAAATCAAACACTCGCTGGCAACCTTTAAGTCGGAGCTTCCGACAGGTGTGCTGGCCGTGATTGCGAACGATAACTTCGGCGATGTGGCTTCGCTGCTCATTGCCATGGAGTCGGAGGACAAGACCGACCGCGAAATGGACGGCTACCTGGACGTGCTCGAAAGCCGCCTGCGCCGTATCCCGTCGGTAGCCAACATCAACCGCCACGGCACACTGAAGGAGCAGATCACCATTTACTTGGACAACGATAAACTCAGCGCTTACGGAGTCGGCTCCAATGTATTGATGATGAATCTGTTTACACAAGGCTTCACCACAGGCAGCGGCCAGATCAAGAACCCGCAGATGAATGTGCCCATACACATTGCCGATGCGTATGCTACCGAAAAGGAGATCGAGGAACAGATCGTATATTCCGACCCGCAAGGCAACATCATCCGCGTGAAGGACATCGGCCATGTGGTACGCGAATATCCCGAAGCAGACAGCTATATCACCAACAACGGCAAGCAATGCGTACTGCTTTCGCTCGAAGTGAAATCGGGTGATAACATCGTAACTTTCGGCAAGGAAGTAGATAAGGTATTGAAGAAATTCCAGGAGGAGCTGCCCGAAAGCGTGAGCATGTACCGTATCGCCGATCAGCCGCAGATTGTGAGTAACTCCATCGATACGTTCCTGCGCGAGTTATTGATGGCGATCATCGCCGTGATCATTGTCACCATGCTGCTGTTGCCCTTGCGAGTAGCGGCCGTGGCGGCAACATCCATTCCTATCACCATCTTCATATCGCTGGCCATCATGTTTTTCACGGGTATTCCGCTCAACATGGTAACATTAGCGGCTTTGATCGTTGTATTGGGGATGATTGTGGACAACTCGGTGGTGATCGTGGACAGTTACTTAGACAAGCTGGATCACGGTATGTCACGCTGGTACGCTTCCATTGCGAGCGCACAGGAATACTTCAAATCCATCTTTTCGGCCACTTTAGCCATCAGTATCACGTTTTTCCCGTTCCTGATTACCATGACAGGAACCACCTACGACTTCCTCGAATATTTCCCGTGGACAGTAACCATCACATTGGGCATCTCGTTGCTGGTAGCCATGATGGTGATCCCATTCCTGCAATATTACCTGATACGCGAAGGATTGCTGGCCTCCAAACGCGAACGTGCACTCAAAGGCAAGAAAGAACGCAAAACGATCCTCGATTATCTGCAAGGCGGTTACAATAAATTGCTGGCTGTAGTGTTCGATTATCCCAAAACGACCATTACCATTGCATTGGCATCGGTTGCGGCAGGCATTATCCTGTTCAACACCTTGCCGCAACGCATGATGCCTGTGGTGGAGCGCAATCAGTTTGCCGTTGAAATCTATCTGCCACAGGGCAGCCCGCTGGAACAGACCGCCGTTGTGAGCGACAGTATGGAACACATCCTGCGCCGCGACCCGAGGGTGAAATCCGTCACCGCGTTCGTAGGCGCCAGTTCGCCACGGTTCCACTTAGTTTATGCGCCCAATATGCCTTCATCAGGTTACGCTCAGTTCATCGTTAACACCACATCGGCGAAAGCCACCGAAGCCATGCTCGCGGAATATACCGATAAATACGCTTTCTATTTTCCCGACGGATACATCAGGTTCAAACAATTGGATTTCCAGGCAGTGGAAGCCCCGATAGAAGTACGTTTTGCAGGCGACAACATACAGGATATCAAAGCGCAGGCAGATAAGTTGGTGGCATACATCAACACTATGGATGGATGCCTGCGTGTGCGTACCAACTTCGAGGAGATGCTGCCCGCAGCGCGGGTGGAAATGAATGCCGTGGAAGCGGGGCGGCTGGGTATCAACAAGGCGATGTTGTCCCTGTACCTGTCGTCGAACTATGGCGGAACGGCCATCAGCACATTGTGGGAAGGCGATTACCCGCTTTCGGTGGTGCTTAAATCGGAGAAAAAAGACCATGGCTTCAACAGCATCGGCGATGTGAATGTTTCGGGCATGCTCCCGGGTGTGAGTGTGCCGCTCAGGCAGGTAGCCGACGTGAAAGCCGAATGGACGGAAGGCAAGATTGTCCGCCGCAACGGTATCCGCACCATCAGCGTGCTGGCCGACCTCAAGTGGAACGTCAACACCAAGGAAGTGTTGGCCAAGGTGAAGGAGCACATGAATGCGGATATCCTCCCGGCGCTACCCGCAGGCGTTGAGGTGGAATACGGCGGCGAGGAGGAACTCGACGGCGAGATACTTCCCAACATGATCAAAGCCATGACCATTTCCATCTTTATCATCTTCCTGATCCTCGTTTTCCATTTCGGCAGGCTCAACATGGCGTTGCTCGTCTTCTCCTCGTCGATGCTCACGCTTTTCGGCGCGGCATTCGGCGTGTGGGTGATGGGTATCGATTTCAGCGTAACGGCCATGTTGGGGATCATCAGTTTGGTGGGCATCGTGGTGCGTAACGGCATCATCATGTTCGACTATGCGGATGTGCTTCGCTACCAAAAGAAGATGCCCATCCGCGAAGCTGCCTTTGAAGCGGGTAAACGACGTATGCGCCCGATCTTCCTTACATCCGCGGCTGCTTCCATGGGCGTGGTGCCGATGATCATCAGCAAAGACTTGATGTGGTCGCCGTTGGGAACGGTTATCTTTTTCGGAACGCTGATTTCGATGATTTTCGTGGTAACGGTGCTTCCTGTGGCTTATTGGTTGATCTTCAGAAAAGCGGATAAAAAGTGAAGAGTGAAGAACGAAAAGTAAAGAGTTGGTTATTGTAAAATCCTCAAAAACTCAGCGTTTCTTAGTGTCTTCTCAGTGTTTCTCAGCGTAACCAATCAGTGACGCTGAGTTACGCTGAGATAAAATGAGAACCGCCGAGTTATAAAAATATCCCATTATGTTCAAAGAATTAAATTTCAAATTAATAACATTGTTGATTTTCACGAGCTTTTCAGTCCATGCCCAAGAAATCTATACTTTGGAAAAATGCAAGGAATTAGCGTTGCAAAACAATGCCAAAGCCCAA
The DNA here is from genome assembly GCA_031547085.1 of Bacteroidales bacterium. Lineage (GTDB taxonomy): Bacteria > Bacteroidota > Bacteroidia > Bacteroidales > UBA4181 > JAIRLS01. The sequence goes on along the minus strand of JAVBSH010000113.1, from coordinate 16,849 downwards.
AACAGTCAGCTTTCGCTGGAAGCGGCCGAGTTAGCCAAAAAAGAGGCTTTCACGAAGTATTTCCCGTCGGTGAGCGCTATCGGATTGGGTTTTAAGGCTACCGATGCGATGATGTCGTTTCCCTCGGAATACGGCCCCATCGGGATGCTGGAAAAAGGTATTCTCGGAGCGGTGTCGGCCTCGCAGCCCATCTATGCGGGCGGGCAAATCTTCAACGGCAATAAATTGGCTAAGCTGGGTATCGAAATCAGCGAACTGCAAAAAATAATGAGCGACGACGAGGTGCTGATCAACGTGGAGCAATATTATTGGCAAATATTGGCGTTGGAAGAAAAGGTGAAAACCATTGCCGAAGCCGAAACGCTGCTCAACCGCGCCCACACGGATGTAAAAAATGCTTACGAAGCGGGAGTGGTCAACAAAAACGATCTGCTGAAAGTGGAATTGAAACAGAACGAATTGGAAAGCAACAAGCTGAAAGTAGCCAACGGATTACGATTGTCGAAAATAGTGTTGGCGCAATTTGTGGGTGTCCCCGCCGACGGGTTCGATATCGACAAAACCTTTACGGGAAGCCTTCCCACGCCTGTCGAAATTCATGCCGATCATCAATCGGCTTTGCAGCAAAGGGCCGAATATCAATTGTTGGATAAGAGTATCGAAGCGAATAAACGGCAGGTGAAGATGAAAGTCGGCGAAAATCTTCCGACCGTGGCTGTCGGTGTGGGCTGGACGTACATGAATTTCGACAAGGGCGGCGCCATGGCCATGGAAAATAACTTCGGGATGGGCTTTGCTACCGTTGCCGTGCCGATCTCCAACTGGTGGGGCGGTTCGCACGCCATCAAACAACAAAAGTTGCAAGTGCAAATTGCCGAAAACGACAAACGCAACGCCGAGGAAATGCTGCTCATACAGATGCAACAGATTTGGAACGAACTGGAAGAAGCATACGCCCAAATGGCATTAGCCGAAAAAGGCATTACGACGGCTCTCGAAAACGTTCGCTTGAACGACGATTATTACCATGCAGGAACGGGATTGCTTACCGATCTTTTGGATGCCCAAAATGCGCTCCAGCAGGCTCGTGATCAATATACGGAAGCAGCAACGGGTTATCGGATGAAACTGAGCAAGTATAAACAAGCGACGGGGCAGGAATAAATCGTTGACCTATTGGGTTTTCAAAACCCGATAGGTCTTGTCGGAATTACAAATCTGTTTAGGTATTTCGCTGCCAACAGATACAGTTCCATTTACATCACATACTACGATACCCTCTCGGCGACATCCCTGTTACCCGCTTAAAATACTTCCCAAAAAACGACTGCGAAGGGAAATTCAGTTCATCGCTGATTTGCTGGATGGTCATGTTGGTCGATTTCAGTAGCGCTTTGGCTTCCAGTATCACATGGTCATCAATCCAATCGTTGGCAGGCTTGCCACTGATCTCCTTGATCACTTTCGACAAGTGTTTGGGTGTGATGCACAGTTTATCGGCATAAAACTCCAATCCCCGTTGCTCTTTGTAGTGGGTTTGCACCAAATTCAAATATTTCTCTACAAGCAGTTCATGGTGCGTCTTTTTCCTATTGTCGGCAAGCTCGTGGAAGTAGATACCTGCCCCGTAGAAAAATGCCAATGTCAAATACCGCACCACATCAATGCGGTTGGGATGTTCTTTTATTTTGATCACCCGTTTGATCATCTCGAAATAACTGATCATTCCTTCCAACGCTTCTTCATTCAAGGGTATGGCAGGGTTGTCGCGCACGGAAAGCGACAAGGGAAGGCGTTCCTGCACATTCGGCATCAAACTGTCTGTCAACTGCTTGGACATGATGATAAAGAGTCCCGAAAAATCGTCGCTGATGGATTTATATTCCATGACCTGCCCGGGCAGGATCGCGATAAAACAAGGCCCTTGGGTAGCGTATGGTTTCAGATTGATAGAACCTTCCGTTGTTCCTTTGATGCAAATAATGGCGGTGGTAACATCCACTTTGAAAGGATATTGAAACGTGGAAGTAATGACGGGATTATCCAGCAAAATAATGTCGTTGCCTATCGAGTCGACCTCAACGTTTTCAAGCTCGGTGCGCCAATTCAGGGGTAATATAACCTTGGTTTTCATCATTGAAATTTTCTGCGAATATAGGATCATTCCTCGTAATAGAATAACCAAAACGATGTTTCATCCAATTTTACATCCTTTTTGTCCATTGTGGTGTATCATACTATTTTAATCCTTTTATATTTGTCGATTTTTCTTAATACGAGATGATATATCGTTTTTATATAATAATAGCGAAATATAATCCAAATGTAACTATATTTTGACCTTTACAACCCAAACTTACCCTGTACTTTTGCACCATGTTTTTCAGTCATCCATAGACTCCTACAAAGATGCCTACTTTTTATCCAAATGCACAAAACTGGACAGTGTGCAGTATAAAAATGAAGAATTGACAATCTGATAAATTTTAATTTTTTATATCTCCGGTGTAGCTCAATGGTTAGAGCAGTTGTATACGAAATATCAACAGGTTGCAGGTTCAAATCCTGTCGCCGGAACCAATAATAAATTTCAATCATCAATAAAATATAAAGTCATGAAAACGAAAGGAGTTGGGAAAGAACGAGTTTCTCAGTAAAATCTAATACTTACGAAGATGCAGTAAGCATAGTGGAACAACTGTTGGGAACCGGCTTGAACGAGTCCGAAACAGTATCCATTGATAGCTGTTGCTTCGTTGAAAACGTTGGTGCGTCCATGACACTTGTACAAAACGAGGGTGTTTCTACTGTTCGGATTTATAACGTTAGTAACCAATTGACTGCTTCAAATGGCTTGAACTCAGGCCATTGTTTTCTGTTTTTGTCCATCATTGGCAGGACAGCGTTCAGCGATCAAAAGACATTTCCGCTACGGTTTCGCTACGTTTTTTGCCTCTCCCGAAAACCGCAGCTAATTAACACTCAAGTCGCACATTGGCAGCGCTTTGTCTGACCTGACTTCATAACAAATAACGTAGTTTTGAACTTTTAAAATGTTAGATTATGAAGTCTCGATTCAGTGCCATTTTCTACCCCAGAAAAAGCGAAGTAAACAAGAATGGGAAAGTGACCATTAGCTTCCATTGGCATTTCCAATACTGCCTTTTACCATACACTTTAATCAGATTCCCATATTTTTCACCTCTCTTGGTCATTTCAGAGAGTTTTTGAATAGATATTTTGTATCCGAGGAATTTGGCATGTTTATTACCATGCGTTATCAGAGTTTTCTCTTCTGAAAGAGAAAGTTTAAGCTTATCGCAGAGGAAAGTTTTTAACCCATTTGGATCAGATTAGCTGCAAAATGGGTTAAGAAAGCACGTGCATTTTTTCGTACGTGCTTTCTTGTGAAAAGTGGACAGGGATAATTTGAGCATCATCGTTAAACCTTCGATGATGAAAATGTGAGGGTGCAATCGGTCTTTGAATTATTTGAACTGCTCGCTATCTTCATGAATTGCTCTCAATATATCCTTCCAGTTATTTTCCTTCAGCTCTTTCCTTTCCGGCATCGGAAATTCGTAATAATTATACACGGCGCCTTTGGTAAGATATAAATACCCTCCGATTTCCACCATCACGTATATGTTGTCGGCGTATCCGGTCGCGGCATACAAGGAACCGTTACCGGGGAAACCTGCAATATTTCGTTGGAACATGTTCTCGAACACAGCTACCGACCGGTCTGTTCCGGCCGTCCAAGCCCAACGGTCAACGCGGGGTTCAATCATAGACAAAGTAAGGTGCATCACACTGTCGCCGATATGGCTGATGAAACGATATGCCTCGTCGGTAAGCCGCTCATTGTTCAGCTCTTTGCGGGCAGATTCTTCCATGAAGGCGATGTAACGGTACAGACATTCCGTTCGCTTGTTGATACTGTCAGTGGCTAATTGATATTTTTTTAATGTCCGGTCTGTTAATTCAATCCATTCGAGTAGTTTTTTCCAGAAAAGCGGATTGGGTTCCACATACCCCGGAACCACCGGCTCGGGAAGGTTGTCGACCGGAACAGCGGTAGTATCGGCTGGCTCAGGATATTCGGGAATCTTCCCGTATAGCGACATGTCGTGTTTCAACTTAACCCATGAAGCCGAAGCAGTCTTCAATACCTTCGTATTCCACGACTTTTTCTGCATGAACAGGGGAGAATGCTGCGGTTTTTGTTGCATGGCCAACAGGCATTCCATCCGTTTATCATACGATGAACGATTCCAATCTTTAAAACGCGACATCTTATTCTTCAAACCAGCTAATTTTTCAGGATACGCAGCCCAAATCGTATCCTCACGATTGTCGGATAACAGCTTAACAACAGCCGGTTGTGATCCGAAAGCTGCAAAAACATCCAACACTTTCGGAAAAGTACGTTCAGCATCTTTGTTTTTATCAGTCAGCGTATAAAATATTTCTTTGTCGAAATCATACGGTTGCGGCATGAAATAGATACCATCAGTACAACCTGACGCATATTTGGTTGCAGACTCATCACCCGGTTGTTTCTTCCCCAACATCACATTCGTCTTATCCAACATCTTACTGTCCATGATGGCATCAATACTGGTAACGCGCTCATTACTCAAGAGTACGGCAATGTCATATAACGAACCGTATACAGGCTGCCCGACAAACCATATCATTGCTTCGTACCATCTCTTATACAGGTCAATAGCAGCTTCGCCAGATTTGGTTTTGGCGGACGAAAGTATTATTGCCGCAAAAACGGCACGTTGCAGTTGTACTTTCTCGTTACTGCAATAAGGCGCCAGCTGGAGCCATCTCATGGCTTTATAATATCTGCGCAATTCAGCCGTATGGGTATAATGGCCATAAGGCTTAAATGCACTGTATGGAAATTCATTTTTTACATCCAAAAGAACCGGGCGGTGGTCTTCCTGTTGAGCAACATAAGCCAACTCTTCTTCCACCTGGGTTTGGTATTCGTCAGGCATTTTCAATTGCTTGCCGGTAAGTAGGTTGTAAGGAATAGCATAAAATGCAGCATTGTATGCAGCAATATCCTTGACGTCTTCTTTTACTGCTTTCCCATACTGGCTCATCGAAGCCTGGTATAACGAGAGACACAGGTCGGTAAGCATCGGTGCAAAATGGTTTTCTTCTACCATCCGCAGCACATACACTTCGTAAACATGCGAAAGTTGCACCATCAGGTCGATGGTGACGAAATTCGGAAGTCCCAGCGAATCGTTCCGTTGGTATATCTGGAACAACTGTGGCAATGTGTCGGCTACAATTGCATCATTATGAACAGCCAATTCGGCCATCGTTTCCTGATTGGTTATTTCAGGATATTGGAACATGTTCACAATATTCAGGATATTTGCCGTGGTATCAAATTCTGTCAGGAGATAATTCGTTCGCCGGAGTTGTATCATACGGTCATCAATCCTACTCACAAAATCCTGTTCATTGCCCGGCAAAACAATTGTTCCCACAAAATCGTTCAAAACGGCTTTTTCATATCGCGAGCGCGATAAGGTATCGTACCACACCGTATTTCCCTTCCAGTAACGCCGCAGATCGCCTTCATCGAATAACATTCCATGACGGGCATATACGAGACTCCGCAAAATCCGCAACTCCTGTATCGACATCGAGTCGATATTCCGGTTGGTATCGAGTACCGGTATCACTGACGCCGGTTCTTCAATGTCAAAAATGCGTTCCTGTGCCGCAACAGGTTGCCGTTTCTCCTCCTGTTGGCCTCCGCAGGCTGCCAACAACCATACAAGCAACGCAATGGTGAAAATATGTAGAGATTGATCATCCTTCATGTATGCGAGAATCTTATTGTCATGAACAAAGGTAAGAATGTTTTTTTATTTGCAAAATTTGTTGTGTTTTAATGTCTATTATACCCTGCCCGGCACAATATAACGGGCAAAATCACGTTGGAACATTAAAATGTCACAGATGAGACAGGTTCTTCTGTATATTATGTTAGGCCTATGCGGACAAGCATCCGGTCAATACCAAACAATGTTACTGCACGGGTTGGTGTTGAACGGAGAAAGTATGTATGGCCTTGAAAATGTTAACATCCAGAACATCTCGCGTCGTACTTTGACGACAAGCAATCGCGATGGAGCTTTTGCTATCCATGTCGGCGAATCGGACACGCTGAAACTGACAGCCATCGGGTTTAAAGACTTCGTGGCATGCGTACGTGATGTACTAATGAAGCAGGAATCATTTATTGTGGTGATGATACCTACATCTTACGAGTTAAGCGAAGTGACCATTCATCCGTTTGGCACCTACCAGCAGTTTAAATGGAAAGTGCTCGCACTGAAGCTACCGCCTGCGGTCGATTACATGGCCAAGTTGGGACTTCCAAAACCGGTTGTTCCACTAGTACCGCCCGAATATGATTATAAGATAGTGTATCACCCGGTAGCAGCTGTTTTTCATCCGGTTACATATTTCTATAAACGGTTCAATAAAGAGGAAAAAGCAATAATCAATTATTATCGTTTCCGCTACGAAGAATGGCCTGTCATCAAAGCTGTGGATGAGAAATACAACGGCGGACGGGTAACTGCCATCACCGGTCTCGAAGGTGACAGCCTGGCCATGTTCATGGAGTTCTGCAATTTCGACCGGCATTACATTTACGTAACTTCCGAATATGATATCGGGGAAGCAATTGTCGAAAAGTTGAAGAATTTCCGCAAAGAGAGACCGTAAAAAGCAAGATCGCAGACCTGTGAGACCAGCGGCTAAAGCCGCTTTTACCTGTGTATACCTTCAAATACGAGGCCACTTCCATTGTTCTGTTTACTTCTGTGCGACCTTCGATAATTCGAATTGGCAAATAGTAATCGTTTCGCCTTGAAATGTTATTTCCTTGACATTTTTGTTCACGGAAGTATGTGTTCTGGTAATTACATTAGCATCGGGATTGGCTAATGTATTTTTCGCATTTAGGGAAGGAGCTGATAAAACCACCATTTCCAACAGTTTATTTATCTTACAGTTTTCAAAATTAATGGTTGTTTTAAGGTTCTTAGGATGAATATTCACGACATACAAAGTCAGCAACATCTTTTCCCTGTCTATAGCAGCGGATACATCTATCGATGGAAGGTCGTCTTCTATCATAGGAGAATTGGCCTTCGCCAATATGCTTTCATTAAGAGAATTAACGCGGTATTCTTTCAAAGGGAAGAAAACAGTTTGCCTTACGGAGGTATTCTCATTGGTCATAATCGGAGCAAGAATATTTACCATTTGAGCCCAATTTGCCATGCCTATATGTGCGGCATTACGGTGAAAGGTATTTAGAAAACAAGCTGTGGCCAATCCATGGCGCCATTCGTAGGTATTTGTCGTTCCATATGGCGGTTCCTGGTATTCCCAGATACCCCATTCATCTAAAGCGATTTTAACCGGATTTTCACGGGGAGGGAAACGGTACCATTTTTTCCAGTTTTCTACCTTATCCGGACAATTTTCCTTAATGAGGTTTCCAAAATTTGTAATTCCCCTGTCGGTACCTCGTATTTTCTTAAAAATGGAATAAGGTTTTCCTTGATCGGTACCAACATACGCATGATAGGAAATATAATCGATGGCTCCCCCTATACCCTTTAGGATGATTTTATTCCATTCACTATTTGAAGTTTCACCATTAGCAATCAACTTTATTTTAGGATCGGTTAGTTTCATGAGTTTTATAAAATGCCACACATCTTCCACGTATTTATGAGGATCCTGATGTCGTCCGGCATCGGGTTCTGCGGCTTCTTCATTGCCTAATGCCCAATATTTCACATTGAACGGTTCTGGGTATCCATGCGAACGCCTCAGGTTCGCATAATATGTATTTTCAGTTCCATTGCAATACTCTACCCAATTTGCAGCTTCATCAGGCGTACCCGTAGAAAGGTTAATAACCAATACCGGCTCACAGTTTATTTCAATACAATATTCTATAAACTCACATGTTCCGAAATGGTAATCATTGATACCGCTCCAAATGAGATTTTTTTTCGCTTTCCGTTCTTCCTTCGGACCGACTCCATCTTCCCAATGAAATGTTTTTACCACTGTTCCACCAGGAAATCGAAGCATTGTTGGATTCAATTCTTTGACTTTTTCCAGCACATCGGTTCGGAAACCCCTTTCATCAGATAGCGGAGATTTTTCGTCATATATTCCGCCATCAATACAACGCCCCATATATTCGATAAACTGGCCGTAAACAAATAGAGAAATTTCGCCCAAACTGGAGGAAGCATCAACTGTGATTTCACTCTTCTGAGCGTGTAATGAACCGGAAATAAGTAAAACAAATAAAATAATAGATGCTCTTTTCATGCTGTTTTCAATATTCTATTTTAGATTTTTGTCAGTACGCAAGTCTCGAAAATTAAACACACCAAACCAAAACGCGTTGAATACGCAGTCAAGTGTGGCAAATAAAAACTAAAACTGGCTATTCCCCTTGCAATTTGAAAATATAGGTGATGGTGCCTGTCTGTTCGATAGCATCAGGCTTACGGCTGAATATGGCTTGGCGTGCAGCTTTTTCAGCTGCATCGAGTAATGCCTTGTTCAGTGTGGTGGAACCTTTAGCACCTGGAGTTGCTTTGGTTACTTTTCCTTCCTTGTCCACAGTGATTGTCACTACTACGACACCCTGATCTTGCACATTATAAACAGGCAATGGCAGTTTTCCGACCAAGTTACGTCCTGTCAACACAAACTTGTTACCGCCCCCAACATCACCGCCTTCGCCGTATACGTGCACATCGGGAGCTCCTGTAAGGACACCCTGGTTACCCTGACCTCCAGCTTCACCTTGACTGGTGGCTGTGCTTGCTGCATTACCGCGGCCAGGATACATGGAACGAGCATCAGGGGTGCGTTCTACTGGTTTAGGTTGTTCCATCGGCTTAGGAGTTTCTTTGGGCGTTTCCTTTGGTGTCTCTTTTGTCTGCTCCGCGGGTTTTTCTTTCGGTTTTTCCTTTGGTTTGGTCGGCAAAGCCACAGTTTCTTCTATATCTTGTGTCAGAGGTTGTTCTTCTGCTGGTTTGGTCTTAGGAGTAGACTCAGGTTTAGGCACCACCGGCGCCGGATCGCTCATGCGAGGTTCAAAATTACCCCATCCCTTATCACTATTACCGAAATCCACTAGGATCCCTTGCTCGGTTGGCAGCGGTAATGGTGTCTTGAAGGCCATGAACAGCAATATCATCAGTATCATCCCGTGAAAAGAGATGGTACCTATCAATCCATTGCGATGTTTAACCGGTGTTGCCATTGATTTTTAATTTTCGAGTGGATATTTATCTTCTTTCCGGAGCAGTGGCCAATATCAATTTATATTTATTACGTGCGGCGATATTCATCACCTTCACTACTTCCTCCATCGGTACGCTTTTTTCCACATGCAGTGAAATGGTTGGGTCTTGTGCATCCATCAGCTTTACCTGCAATTGCCTTTCGAGATCAGCTAATGGTATAGGCGTAGTCTCAATAAAAAAATTGAAATTCTTGTCAATCGACACACTGGTAATAGCTTTGGCCGATGTCTGGTTGTTGCTCTGCGGAAGGAGCAGTTTCAACGCATTGGGACTTACCAGCGTGGAAGTGATCATGAAAAAGATAAGCAACAGGAAAACCAAGTCAGTCATGGACGACATACTGAACGAAGGAAGGACTTTATTGGAAGAACGGATAGCCATTGTGATTGATTATTGTATATTGTTTATTGATAATTAACGAATTATTTGATTATCAATTTTCAATATTCTATTATTTAACCGGTTCGTTAAGCAAATCCATAAACTCGGTAGTGTGGGCTTCCAGGTTGTTAACCACTTTTTCGACATCGGCCACCAGGATGTTATAAGCAAAGTACGCAACAATGCCGACCAACAAACCGGCCACCGTTGTTACCATTGCTTCGTAAATACCCGATGAGAGAATTCCAATATCAATGTTGTTACCAGCCATCGACATATCGTAGAAGGCTTTCACCATACCGGTTACCGTTCCGAGGAACCCGAGCATAGGCGCTCCACCTGCTGCTGTTGCTAAGGCCGGTAGTCCCCTTTCGAGCTTGAACACTTCCAGACGCCCGACATTTTCAATAGCTTCGTTGATATCGCTTAATGGCCGGCCAATGCGCTGGATGCCTTTTTCAATCATACGGGCGATTGGACTATCGGTGGATTGGCACAATGCTGCTGCCGAGTCGATTTTACCGTCATGAATGTAATCTTTGATACGGTTCATGAAATTTTCATCTGTTTTAGCTGCTTTGCGAATGGCGAAAAAACGCTCTACAAAGATATAAACCGCAAGAATGGACAAGACCGCGATAGGTATCATGATCCATCCGCCTTTCAAGGTAAGTTCCCATAATGGCATACTGATTTCCTTTGGAGCTGCTTCTAAAGCATTTGCTACCGGTTCTTGTCCGGTAATCTGTAATAACACATTGAATAGCATCGAGCTGTCTGAATTTTAAGTTTTTATTTAATAATGATTCTTACTCTTGTAACATCTTATCTTACCAACAAATAGTATGCCGCAGCACCTGCAAGATAGCCGGCAAGGGCCAACAAAGTTACTTTTTTTACATACCATACGAAATTTATTTTGGTCAACCCCATGGCAGCAACACCTGCAGCCGAACCAATGATAAGCAGGCTTCCACCTGTCCCGGCACAATAGGCCAGAAATTCCCAAAACGACCCATCGGCTGCGAAATGCCCCATATATGCAGCCTTCCCTGAATCAGTTATGGCAGCAATGGCTTCGGGCGACGCAACATCATACATCCCCATGGTAGCCGCCACCAACGGAACATTATCCACTACGGATGATAACGCACCAATAGCCAGGTTTATTGCATAAATATTATGTACTTTTTCGTCCAGAAAAGTGCTCAGCAAGTTCAGATGTCCGGCTGATTCGAGGCCAGCAACAGCCAAAAGGATACCAAGGAAAAAGAATATAGTGGGAACGTCAATCTTTTTGAGGATGCCTGCCAGCGTCAACCGCATTTTAATTTCTTTCTGTTTTTTGCGATGCAGTATTTCCGTCATGATCCACATAATGCCCAATACCAACAATACACCAACATAAGGCGGCAGATGAGTGATGGATTTGAACACAGGAACAAACAACAAACCACCTGTACCGGCAAGCAATACGATCCAACGTTCACGGTCAGTAGTGGGAACAAGCGATTTAGCGCGGTCCGTGAGCGAAGGTGGCACCGTATCCCCTCTCATGGTAAGCGACACAATGATTAAAGGCACAACCATACAGATCAAGCTGGGGATGAATAGCTGCTTGATGATATTCAACGCTGTTACCTGTCCGCCAATCCACAACATAATAGTGGTGACATCGCCGATTGGCGACCAAGCGCCGCCTGCATTGGCTGCAATGACGATCATACTGGCAAAGAACCAGCGCGTATTTTTACCTCCGACCAACTTACGCATCAAGGTGATCATTACGATGGTGGTAGTAAGGTTATCCAATGCAGCCGACATGAAAAACGTAAGAAATGAAAAGATCCAAAGCAGCTTTACCTTATTGGTCGTTTTGATGGCTTTGGACAATATGCTGAATCCTCCATGGCTGTCGATAATTTCAACAATAGTCATCGCCCCGAGGAGGAAAAATAATATCTCACTGATTTCGCCGAGGTGCCCGATCAGTTCATGATGGGTCACGAAATCCATCACCGAAGCATCCGGATGTGTTTGAAGATACTCCTGAAAAGATGACAACGCAGGATAAATCGTATCGCTCCCAAAGGCAATGCATACCCAGACCAAAGCGCCGGTTACCAGGGCAATAGCCGCCTTGTCAATAGCCAGATTATGCTCAAGAGCAATAGCTGCATACCCTAAAATAAATAGAGCGACAATGAGGTAAAACATTCCTTTTAATTAACAAACACGCGACGATAAAACACCGACAAAAGTATAAAAAATAACGAATGAATAAACCATTAATTTATTCAAAATAAGAATCGATGAAAACTGAGAAACGGTTTTGAAATCATAATTTCACCCGAATATGATTACTTTTGCAAACTTTATAAAATATGATGATCGGTTTTGATGCCTAATGGTGATTCTCGACTCGTCATTGCGAGCAATAGCGAAGCAATCTTTTTGGATACTAACAGATTGCTTTGTCGTTCCTCCTCGCAATGACGTTCACTTCTTACTTTTAGGCATAGTATCTGATAATCATTTTATAAAAAGGTAGCGTATATACTTAAAGTAATTGATGAAGCACGACATACTTATTATTGGCAGCGGGCTGGGCGGACTTTCCTGTGGCGCCATTCTCAGTAAAAACGGATATAATGTCTGCGTTTTGGAGCAGTCGCCCAAGATCGGTGGATGCTTGCAATCGTATGTCAAGGATGGAGGTTTGTTTGATACCGGCGTACATTATATCGGGAGCATGGGTAAAGGGCAAACGCTTTACAAAATATTCGACTATTTGGGAATCATACCTCAGTTATCCCTGAAACAACTGGATGTTGATTGCTTTGATAAGATCAGCTTTGCCGGCGACCCAAATATTTATCCCTATGCACAAGGTTACGGTCATTTTATTGAAAAACTTTCACAGTTTTTTCCGGATGAACGGAAGAATATCACAGAATATTGCAAAACGATCCGCTATGTTTGCAGTAAGTTTCCTTTGTACCAATTAGTTGTTGGCGATTTTGAGGATAAGTGGGCAGCGATAGAACTGGATACTTATTCCGAAATCAACAAAATTACCGCCAACCAGAAATTACGGAACGTGTTGGCTGGGAACAACCCGTTGTATAGCGGACGCAAAGACCGGACACCTTTCTATATACATTCGCTGATACTGAACAGCTACATCGAAAGTGCCTGGAAGCTGACCAATGGCGGGAGCCAGTTGGCCAAAGCGCTGGCTGGGATTATCACTGGTGCAGGCGGTGCTATACACAGTTCGAAGAAAGTAGTAAAAATAAAAGAAACTGGAGGGATAGTCACTTCAGTACATACTGCCGACGGCGATGTGTTCGAGGCAGACAAGATCATCTCATCTATCCATCCCACCGAAACTGTCAATATGGTGGAAACGCAAATTTTCAGACCCGCCTTTTACCACCGTTTCCGAAGTTTCCAGAATACTATTGCGCCGTTCATCCTTAATGCCACGCTAAAGCATCCTGTTGCCGGCATGCAAAATAACAATCATTACCACTACACCAGCGATAATGTGTGGGAATACCAGGATATACCCGGAGAAAAATGGCCTGGAGTACTCACAGTCTTCCCTGTGCTTGAACATAACAATGTATATTCGGTCAGTATAATGTCGTGCTTGCCGTTCGATACATTCCGGAAGTGGGAACATACCAGCAAAACGTATTTTTCGAAAAATACGGTCCGCAATGCCGAATATGAAGACCTGAAAGCACAATATACCGACAAGATGTTGAAAGCGTTGGATAAAATATATCCCGGTTTCTCGGCTTCGATTGATAAGATACATACCATCACAGGCCTTTCGTACAGGGACCATACAGGTATTCCCGAAGGTTCATTTTATGGCATCAGCAAGGATTACAAAAACCCGGTGCAAACATTTATCATGCCGCGGACAAAAATACCGAACCTGTACCTGACGGGACAAAACCTGAATATCCACGGGGTTTACGGTGTGGTCATCACTTCGCTGCTGACCTGTTCATCTTTTGTCGACATCCATACCCTCCTAAAACAGATTGAGGATGCCGGGGATTAAGAATATCATACGTCTTGTTCTTGCCGGACTGCTGCTCCTGCTGATTGTATTTCTGGTACGGGTTAACTATTTCCTACCATCCAAGCCGCATCAATATAAAAGCTTTGTCCCGCTGGAACGGAAGGCGATAGACAGTTGTTTCTACCGGCAAGATAATTCGTGGATTTTGCGAAACCCTGACGGACTTTGGGAAATGTATGTCGAAGGTTCGCCGATGGAACGGGGCGCCAGCATCGGCACGTTGTCACAGGAATTGATCGTTGCGCAGGAAAAGGCTTTTGTGGCACAGATCGAGAAGATGATTCCTTCGAAATGGCTCACCAAGTTTCTGCGGGTCGGCATCGGTATTTATAACCGGAACCTGGGCGATTATATCCCCGAAGAGAACAAAGAAGAGATTTACGCCATATCGCAGTACGCTTCGCCTGAATTCAACTGGATCGGGAATAATTACCAGCGGATCATGAACTACCATTCGGCGCATGACATCGGCCATGCCGTACAAGTGATGGGATTCGTGGGATGTTCAGCGTTGGGTGTGTGGGACGAACGAAGCCGAGACTCGGCATTGCTCATTGGCCGCAATTTTGATTTTTATGTGGGCGATGATTTTGCGAAGGAAAAGATGGTGCTTTTCATGAATCCCGACCAAGGCTACAAGCACGCCTTAGTGACGTGGGGCGGGATGACCGGTGTGGTGTCGGGAATGAACGAGAAAGGGCTGGTGGTATTACTGAATGCAGCGCCAACCGGGATTCCGTTCAGCTCGGCAACACCGGTTTCCATCCTGGCACGCGAAATACTGCAATATGCCTGCAATATCGACGAAGCTACGGCACTGGCACAAAAACGGACAACGTTCGTTTCGGAACAATTTATCATCGGGTCGGCAGCAGACCACCGGATGGTGTCCATCGAAAAGACGCCCGCACAATCGGCGCTTTACGCTCCCGGTGGCTCCATCGCCATATGCACCAATCAATTCCAGGGCAAAGAATTCTCGCAGTTGGAAGAAAGCCGGAAAACGGCTTCGGGTTACCGCTACAAACGAATGCAGGAGCTTTCGGACTCCATCGGTGTTTTCGACCCGCAAAAAATGGTCGGGCTGCTCCGCGACACGAAAGGATTGCACGGACAGGATATTGGTCTGGGCAACGAAAAAAGCATCAATCAACTGATTGCCCACCACAGCATTGTGTTTCAACCTGCAGCCAAAACATTCTGGATTTCCACGGCTCCCTATCAGGAAGGGAAGTTCCTGGCTTATAACTTAGACAGTATCTTCGCTAAACGCGGCTTGCTACCATCTAAAACGGGCATGGCGATGCATACGTTGACCATTGCTGCCGACACAGCCTTCATTCAAAACGAACTGAAAAACTACACGGAATTCAAACGCTTGATGCAAACCGACCGGACTGACATTACCAGCGAACAAATCCGGCAAATGCTGGCCAGAAATCCCAATTCCTTCGAAGGATACCGTTTTGCAGGCGATTGTTTTTTCGAACGGGAAGATTACGCCAAAGCACAAGATTATTACCGGCAGGCTTTACAAAAAGAAATCCCCAACCAGGCGCAACGCGAAAGGATTGAAGAGAAGATGGTGGAATGTGATAAGCATCGTCCATAGTTGTTTATTTTGTATCCTTGAATTCATAGTAAAAAATAACCGGATTCGATTCTTCATCTAATTTACGCAATAGATCTATTTTGTCCAGACCTTTCACTAAATTATCGTTTTCAATATCTTCTAAAAATAGGTAAAAGACACTTGGGTGGACAAGATCATACACACCTTTATTGTCCGAACATACAAAATAGGGAAGAAATTTAGCTTCTTTATAGACAAGATCATTTCTAAGAAAACTAAACACCTTTGGACTATTTGTGTTCCAGTCATAAATTACAGAAACGGGAGCCTTTTTTACAATAGCATTAAAATATATGAAGCGACTGCATTCCAAATAGTTATTCATGTTATACAACTTTTGGTAATTGATGCGCGAGAAATCGGACATATCCTTTACCCCTAACAAATCTTTTTTAGTGCTAAGGTATTGGCTTTGGATGGTGATCGCTGGTGAAATATTATCGAGTGAAAAGAGCGTATGCATGAAAGCAGCGGCAAGCTTAGGGACGCCACCTGCTACGGGAAAGAAAAAACTATGCCCAAAACTGGTATATTCATTCCATCCGCAGTTGTGTTCCAATGAACTTAGATACTCCTCTATGACATGGCCGGTTACCGGATCTATTTTCAGTAACATCTTATCCTCATTTCCTGATTTATAATTCTGAACATAAGCAAAAATATTTCCTTGAAAATATTGAATGAACATAGCTGATCGATCGTATATTTTGATCGGTATGGATTTAAGGAACATACCATCGACCTTGTATTGGAGCAGGTTTCCATTTGCCAGAATGTAAACTTCCTTTTTATTTTCATCTATGGTAAAATCGGAAATCGAAAGGTATTCGCCCGGCCCTTTACCTGTCCGGCTAATCCGGGTAATAAACGTTCCGTTAAGGTCAAAAACAAACAACGCTTTTGCATGATAGGTGTCCAGAACAAAAATTTTACCTCCGGATACAATACACTTATCTACCGCCCCAAGGAGACATTCCTTTTTGGTTTCCAATATAATGGTTCTTGGTTTGGCAACTAACGATGACAACTTGATAGTGGCGTTTTCTTTCATCACAGGTACATCAATATTGATAATGATGCCCTCTTTATTCCAGGTAAATATTTTATTCTCTCCTCTTACACTACAGGAAATCATAAAAAGTAAAACAATAAAAGCCAAAATTCTTTTTTCCATACAAAATCTGTTTTCAATAATGATTATGTGATTGTTATACCGCACGCTGTCAAGTTTTGTGCATTTTGATAAAAAGTAGGCACCTTTGCAGGAGTCTAACCCAATAAAGCATGCCTACCGATTTGAACCTCTCGCAAGAAGAAATTCAGCAGCTAAAGTACGAAAGATATGAG
>JAVBSH010000123.1:0-58430 GCA_031547085.1 Bacteroidales bacterium | reverse complement strand
TTTTTTATATCCAACTGCAAGAATTTCAGGAGATTTATCATCGGGGCACGACAAAACAACTTTTGTTTTACACCACCGTAACTCGCTATATATCAAGGATGGGATGGAGAACGAATGCGCTTAAACCGTCAAAGTCAGGAGTCCGAATTGGTTTCGGGTTATTTAAAGTATTATTACACTGACGAATTACCTCAATGGCACATGTCCATAGCAAAAAATACAGCACACTGGTGGGCATCCGGCAATATATTGGTAAATTTGGACTGTGATAATTATATAGGTTCCCAGGGAGGCGCATATGTGATGAAAGCAATTGAGCAACATGGTTACCGATGCGTTATTCATCAATTCAGCGGTACATATGGTGACGGGAGTTGTGGAAGAATAGTAGTACAAAGTAAATATTTTGATATGATTGGAGGATATGACGAATCGTTCGACCCAATGGGACATGATGATCTTGACTTGATTAACAGATTAGTCAAAACAGGGTTACAATATGTTTCTCTATCCGACAATCGATTCAATGTTGCCATTCCCAATTCTAAAGAAGGAATTAATTCCAAAAGTTATTCTGAGATGTTACGATATAATGAGAATATTTCTCGTCGTAACCTGTTGGAAGGCCGATTAATCGCCAATGCCGGAAAATTCGGAATTCGAAAAAACATATTCGACCATAACGGAAAACATATACCCGAAAAATGAGATATAACTGAATTAAAATTGAAAGTATATAAATGGCTGTATGACGGATGATTTCATTTGGTAGAGAATGAAAAACAGAAACACTGCCAATACCACTTTCCATGCCACATGCAACCGGATATACCAGCCGCGGATATATTCTTTCCATTGCATCGGGCACCAATGCATCAGGAATCCAACCAGTATGACTGCGAATACGAAACGATAACCCCAGATCATCTCACCAATCAAACTAAACGGAGTGGCAGACGCTATGCGTCCGAGCATGGTGAAAGCCGATGACATATCTGTTGAACGGAAAAATATCCAACAAAATGCAACAAAATGGAAAGTGATCAATATCCCGAAAAAAGAGGTGACAGGATTCTTTTTTAGTGGATTGGACGGGAAAATGCGCATCCATCCCTTATGGAAAATTAATGCTACACCATGCAAGGTACCCCACAGGACGAATCGCATGTTAGCCCCATGCCACAGGCCACCCAATAGCATTGTCATCAATAAATTAATATTGGTGCGGATACCACCTTTACGGTTTCCGCCCAACGGTATGTACAGGTAATCGCGCAACCATGATGATAACGAGATGTGCCAGCGCCTCCAGAAATCCGTGATATGGTGCGCCTGGTATGGCGAATTGAAGTTGGCCGGGAGACGAAAGCCCATCAGCAAAGCCAACCCGATGGCAATGTCGGTATAACCCGAAAAATCGCAATAAATCTGTAGCGTATAGCCATACACGGCCATCAGGTTCTCAAATCCTGAATACAACACGGGTTGATCGAACACGCGATCGACAAAGTTGATAGAGATATAATCAGAAATAGCCATTTTTTTGACCAATCCACATATCATCAGGAACAGGGCATGACCCATCTCCTCTTTCCTGAGCTGGTAACTGCGGTACATCTGGGGAATAAACTCTGCAGCCCGTACAATAGGACCAGCCACCAATTGCGGGAAAAAAGCAAGGTAAAATCCAAAATCGAGGATATTCCGGACAACAGGCGCTTTTTGTTTGTATACATCCACAATATAACTAATCGCCTGGAAGGTAAAAAAGGAAATTCCTACCGGGAGAATGATCTTCGAAATATCGAAATGCGTTCCAGTGAGATGATTACTCCAGTCGGCCAACAGATTTTTCACTTCGAAGGATGTCCCGAAAAGATGATTGATCCAACCAATGAATAGGTAAGCATATTTAAAATAAGCCAACAACAACAGATTGAATACTACGCCGATGGTTAATACCAGTTTTTTCCCAGATCGGTTTTTCCCCTTCGAAATACCCAATCCCACCGCATAATTGAGCAAAACCGACCATAACAGCAGTGTAAAATAATGCCCCCCGCATTTGTAGTAAAAGTAAACACTGACGACAAACAGAAAGGTGTTACGCCAGACGTTCTTTTTATACAAAAAGGAATAAGTGAGCAATACAACCATGAAAAATACCCAAAATGAAGCTTGGGTAAAGATCATAGGGTCTTTCTCCGAGTATCTTAACAGTTCTAAAATTTTCAAGTGCGGTTAATTTTTTGAAAGTATTGACCACATTAAAGGTGGTCAATACTCAAATAACAACTATACACTTTTCAATGTCTCTACCAAATAATCCCAGAATTTGGCTACCGACGGGATATTCACCTTTTCGCCGGGCGAGTGCGGATGTTCAATGGTAGGGCCGAATGAAATATAATCCATCTCAGGATAATTTTTTCCAAAAATGCCACATTCCAAACCTGCATGGATTACCTTCACTACCGCTTCTTTTCCGTACAATCTTTGATATACATCCTGCATGGTTTTCAAGATAGCCGAATCGAAATTCGGTTTCCAACCGGGATACGATCCGTCAAGTTTTGCGGTGGCACCTCCCAACGCACATGTAGCCACCACTGCATTGGCAAGGTCTTCCTTAGCCGAATCCACCGAACTGCGCAACAGGCAGGCAATATCCACCTGTTTACCATCCGACTTGACGATGGCTAAATTGGTGGATGTCTCCACTACCTCGGGTTTGTCGGCAATCATGCGGATGGCGCCGTTGGGCATGGCATAGATCACATTGAGGATATGATCCTGTGACTTTTTGTCCATCACTGTAGCCGGCCGTTCAATTGGTTCGACGGTGAGGCTGATACCTGATTCCACACCATCCAATTCGGCGGTGATGGTAACTAAAAATTGTTCGGCATATTTTTTCAAATCCCCGGCTTTAGCATCGGGAACAGTTATCTCTGCAAACGCTTCGCGTGGAATGGCATTGCGCATGTTGCCTCCATCTATGGACGACAACCTCAAACCATAGTTCTGAGCCGCATTCCACAAAAACCTATTGATTAATTTATTGGCGTTTCCGCGTCCAAGGTTGATATCCAAACCTGAATGGCCGCCTTTCAATCCCTTCAAACTGATTTTAAATCCGGTAGCATTGCTGTCCGAAGGCTCCGGAGTATAGGGAAAAGCAGCAACGGCATTGACTCCTCCCGCACATCCGATGTACAATTCGCCTTCTTCTTCCGAATCGAGGTTGATGAAAACGGGCCCTTTGAGCAATCCGGCTTGCAGTCCATTGGCCCCGGTCATCCCAGTCTCTTCGTCTATGGTGAATAAGGCTTCAAGCGGACCGTGCGCTACATCTTTCGATTCGAGCACAGCCAAAGCTGCTGCCACACCGATGCCATTGTCAGCACCAAGCGTGGTTCCTTTGGCTTTCACCCAGTCGCCATCTGCATAAGCCTCGATCGGGTCTTTTTCAAAATCGTGCTGTACGTCACTATTTTTTTGCGGCACCATATCTAAGTGCGCTTGCAATACCACTCCGGGACGACCTTCCATGCCGGGTGTTGCAGGCTTACGGATGATCACATTTCCGGTAGCGTCCATCGTGTAATCCAATCCTTGTGCAATGGCAAACTCTTTTACAAACTCGGCCGCTTTGCCCTCCTTCTTCGAGGGACGCGGAATAGCACACAACTCGCTAAAATGCTTCCACAGTATTTGTGGTTGCAGGTCTTTCAATACTTTGCCCATATTTTTCAGTGTTTAATTAAAAAGGTAAAGATAGTAAGTAGTAATTGAAAATTGAAAATTATTCACTGACGTTCATGAGAACGATCAGTAAATAACCGATCTCATGAAATAATATTCAATTGTTTGACTTCCTGATCACTTCTGTCA
This sequence comes from Bacteroidales bacterium, assembly GCA_031547085.1. Taxonomy (GTDB): domain Bacteria; phylum Bacteroidota; class Bacteroidia; order Bacteroidales; family UBA4181; genus JAIRLS01. The sequence goes on along the minus strand of JAVBSH010000123.1, from coordinate 54,536 downwards.
TCTTTCTGACCTTCTCCTCGTCGATCGTAATCAAATCGTAATCCGATATTGCATCAGCTTGCATGATAGGCACATCCGGATTCCGATAGATCATCCTGCTGTCTTTTATTTTTTTTGCTGAAAAATGTAACGCCTGTACCCCGGCATCAATAAACATGCGTGCATTTACAGGACTAACGCCGCTCCCCGCCATGATGTCGATACGTCCACCGGCATACGGGACTAATTTCCTGATGGTTTCGAACCCTTCCACGGCCGTTTTTTTCTGTCCCGAAGTAAGGACCCGGCAACAGCCGCACACCACGGCATCGTCCAACGCACGGAATGGATCTACAGCGAGGTCAAATGCACGGTGAAAAGTCACTTTCAACGGAGCCGCAAGTTGTACCAGTTCGCGGGTACGAATGATATTCACATGTCCGTTGGGTTGCAATGCGCCCAACACGACGCCATCCACGCCACATGATTTTGCAAACTCGATATCACGGCGCATTTGCTCGAATTCATTGTCGCTGTAACAAAAATCGCCGCCACGCGGACGAATCATCACATAACACTCAATATCCAGTTTTTTGCGCACCATCCTTATAGTGCCAGCGCTTGGTGTCAGTCCGCCTTCGGCAAAACCTGAACATAATTCAACCCTATCGGCACCAGCTTTTTGAGCTGCTAATGCTGCCTCTACTGAATATACACATATTTCAAGTTCCGGATATTTCATCTGTCTCTTTCGATATTTTCGCCAAAAATACCTAAAATATTACCTAATCCAAATCCGGATAATTTTCTGATTCGTTGAGTAATTGCTGTGAATTATTCGTAATCAAAAAGTCACTTATCTGATGGAGACATTCGGAAAATGCAACAATATTTTCATGATACAAGTGTATCTTGAACTTCTCAAACACCGATCTTCCTCTGTTGTCAACACGTTTTTTACTTTCAGTGATCACCAAATAATAATGATTATTACGATTTACTTTCACATCAAAGTAATATGTCCGTTGTCCAGCTCTTATTTTGTCGGAAAACACAGATTTATCCGCCCCATTGTCTTCAAGTGCCTCTTGTTTCATCATTATTTTTACCATTGATTATAACGTTATCCGACGAATGCGTTGCTGGCTCACACTCACGCTTTTAAGCTGTCCGCCAATAGGCGGGTTAAGTTTTGCAACCTGCACTTCTGCCCGTTCCAACTGAGGAAACCGGACGAAAAGAACATCCAAAATACGCGCCGTTACATGTTCCAACAAATGAGACCTGGCGTTCATCTCTTGTTTCACCAACTCATATACTTCTGCATAATTCAAGGCATCATCAAGTTCATCACTTTTTGATGCTTTTTCCATATCAGTTTCCAACAGAAGATCAACCAAAAAATGATTACCAATCACCTGTTCTTCCTGATAACAACCATGATATGCGTAAAACTCCATCCCACTCAGTCGAATCTGCCCCATTGTTTTATCATCAATATAGTGACCGCAAAAATAGTTCAAAAAAGATGTTTTTCAAAATTCACAAAATATATTGTTTAATATTTATGATTCAATATTAAAACCAAGAATGGCCGGAATAGCAGTAGGGACATTGTTTTGTGAACTAATGCCAGTGAGAAAAAAGGCCTAACAGATCCAGCTATCTGTGCTAAATCTGTCAGGCCCCAACCAAACATCTCAACTAACAAACACTTATATTATTTTCGTCATTACGAACGATCTGATAAATAATCGGCATTTTATTTTGATACATGAAATTGATTTAATGCGCTTTGCGCTCATTTTCAATTTTCAATTATTTTACGGTCACTTCTTTCTTATCTACTTCCTTCCTGATATTTATATCAGATTGTTTTACTGCACTTTTCGTGATACTAATATTTTTACTGCTTCTTCCCGAAATCTCCACTTTGGCAGGCTCATTATTTTTTGTAACAAAACCATCCACCATAATGTTTTTGGCATCGCGCAGAATCAGGTTCGGTCCTTTAGCTGCAATCACACGTACATTGTGCAACTTCACGCCGTCAGACTGTGCTATTTCGGCTCCACGGTCGGCATTAATGTTTACATTGCTGATCTGCACGTTGCTCACATTCATCTCGGGTAACCCGTTGAAAAACATGGCACGTCCGGCGCCGTTGCAGGCTACATTGGTAATATAAATATCCTTGAATTGTGGTGTTTCTTCGGTTACAGCCAACATGATATCCTCTATTGCTTTATCCTTGGTCGGTTCATCGCCTTCGGGGACCGGAGAAGTTCCACCATAGAACAAATCAAATAACAATGGTTCTGTGGGAATATTAGCCATATAAACATCCGAAATGTAGATGTTTTCGACCACACCACCACGGCCGCGCGTGCTTTTGAAACGTAGTCCGACATCGGTTCCCATGAACGTACAGTTGGAAACTTTGATGTTTCGAACGCTGCCCGACATCTCGCTGCCTACCACAAAACCACCGTGCCCGTGGAAGACGATGCAGTTATCCACGATCACATTGGCGCAGGGCACGCCACGTTTACGACCATCCTCATCTTTGCCCGACTTGATGCAGATTGCATCATCACCCACATCGAAACTGCTGTTGATGATCACGGCATTGGTGCACGATTCAAGATCGAGCCCGTCGCCATTCTGCGAATACCAAGGGTTACGAACAGTGATCCCTCTCGTAGTGAAGTTCGTGCAAAGCATCGGGTGAATGTTCCAACTGGGTGAATTTTGGAAGGTAACACCTTCGAGCAGTACATTGGTGCATTCGTGCAGGCTGATCATCACCGGACGCAGGAAGTCCTTCACACTGTCCCATTCATCGTCCTTTAGGTTACGTGGCACATTCATATCACTTATATTATTGCCTTTGAGCGATTTCTCAGAAGGGAACCACACATCGCCTTTTTCATTCAGCACACCGCCCGAAGCTATCAACTGTTTCCATTGACCTGACGTTATTTTTACTTTTTTTATCGGCCGCCAGGCATCACCTGATCCATCAATCAGGCCTTTGCCTGTAATGGCTACATTGATAAGGCCTTTTCCGGAGATAGGCGATTGGCAGCGCTGTGTTTCCAAACCTTCGAAAGTAGTCTTTACCAACGGATACTGGTCGAAATCGGTGCTGAACAGGAGTACCGAACCTTCGTCGAGATGCAGGTTGATGTTGCTTTGCAGCGTAATCGGCCCGGTGAGCCACAAGCCTTTGGGTACAACCAATGTCCCGCCGCCTTTTTTTACCAAAGCGTCGATAGCTTTCGCAAAGGCTTCGGTATTGAGCGTAACGCCATCGGGAACACCGCCATATTGGGCGAGGTTAACCCGGTTATCCGGGAAAACGGGTTCGACTACACGAAGCATGTCGAATGGCAGGTTGGCGTACAGGTAATCGTACTGACTTCCGGCAGAAGCGGCAACTTGATTAGCCGCCGGTTGCGAACAGGAAATCTGCAAAATACAGGCAAAAACGCTTAAAATACTTAAAATTGGTTTCATGATAGATACTTTGGTTATTATTTCCTAACCTGCTGGGTTTTCAAAACCCGGTAGGTTTATACATTTAATAAGACCTACCGGGTCTGAAAGACCCAGCAGGTCATTTCTTTACATTTGGTTGTTTGTACTTTTTGATTGCATCCTGCGGTTCGTCGGTGTACCAGCCATAACCGTTGCGGCGTTCGTAACCGATTTCCGAAAGGGAGTATTTTTTGATCCCGTCGCGGTCGCAGAAGAACGGACGATTGTCGTCCAACTCATAGAATCTTGCCCAGATTGGTTTTGCAGTCGGGTCACTCACTACGCGGCGGTCTTTTTGTCCTTCGGCATTGGTGTAGGTTTCCACCCGGATACCTTTGATCTGTACCTTTTTAAACCAATCAATGGCTGCGGTAATTGCTTTTTTTACTTCGGGTTTTGGGTTTTCGATGTCCATCAGCAACAACACAATATCGGCCGACTCATATCCGCTCAACGACGGCAATTCATACGCCCTTGCCTTGGCTGGCAACAAGGTATTCTCGTCATGTTGGGCGCACCACACGGTAAGCTTTCCGTTTTGCCGGTATTGGGTTTTCAGGATACAATCCACACCACGATCGAAAGCAGTAGCACATTGTTTGATAAGCGCCGGATCGTCCACAAAAGCAAACAGTTTGTCGCGTTTGGCCACACCCTTGAGGATATTCATCACATTTACCATCAGGTTGTCGTTGTAAGTGATGTGCATATAATAGCCTTTCACCAAGGGATAATATTGTGGCCAGCCACCATTGGGATATTGGGCTGCAAGCAAATAATGCAGGCCTTTCAGGAAGGCATCCTTGTAAGCAACCGTATGCGTGGCGTTGTATACCTTGGCCAAGTATATCATTTCTAGGTAAGTGGCGTCGTTATCCATCGTGCTGTCATCGGTCTTGTCTTTAGCCACCAGCACTGCCTTCTTGTCGGCTTCGGCCAGTGGGTAATGCATTGGTATATTTTTCGGCCATCCGCCGGTATTACGTTGGTAGAGCAATACATTACCGGCAATAGCAATGGCTTCGGGCGTGCCATACCATTCGGCGGGTTGATTTTCTACTACCTGCGACCATTTTAACTCTGAAATATCTTTTTTCAGGTATTTGGCAACAGGCAATTCCAATTCGCGTATGCCGGCTACTACTAATTGTGCTATGCGGAACGCCCCATATTCGTTTAGATGCGTGTCGTCCTGCAAACCATTGGGGTATTTGGGCGATTGTCCCGGTTGGAGCCACATGAATATCCGCTTGGAATCTTCGGGGCCGACACCCAACAAAAGCTTGCGGGTCTTTTCAGCCATGTCGATCATCGGTACATCGAGCGTGCGGGCTAATTCGCGTACGGCATTGAGATACGCTCCATGCGTATCGATCGGCATGCCGCCATCAAACTTACGCCGGGCGATGGAAGTCATCAGCACCGGGAATGCTCCTTTGGCACGGGTTTCGTTTACATACATGGTCAGGAATTCCTTGTAGGTACCCTGTGGATCGGTGTATCGTTTGGGGTCTTCACTTTTCTCGTCGTTGTGCCCGAATTGTATGAATACATAGTCGCCTGCCTGCAACTTGTCCGTGATCACCTTCCATCGGCCTTCATCGAAGAAGCTCTTAGAACTGCGGCCATTGACAGCATGGTTGTCGACGACCACCTTGCTCGCGTCGAAGAATTGTTGCAACGCCATTGCCCAACCGCGTTCCGGATTTCCGTTGGTGGTATCTTTATTCGCCATGGTGGAATCGCCAATGGTGAAGAGGGTGATCTTCTTTTCGGCCGATGCGAACGAGAGAATAATGATGATGACCAATAAACCAAGGATTCGATGCGCTTTCATAAATGATCTTATTTGATGTTTGATTCGCAAATGGTTATGCCGATATTTTTTAATCTATATCCGAATTTTAAGTTACATTTATACTAACCTTTAGTTACGCCTGTACTAACCTTTAGTTACGCTCGCAACTAACCCATAGTTATGCTCGCAACTAAGTCGTAGTTACGGGCGCAACTAACCTCCAGTGCTTTTCAACTGAACGGTGGGTAGCACACGGGCTTCCTCCCTTTTGGGAAGGGCGGGGAGAGAGGCCCTATACTTTTCGATGATCGCCAACGGACTCCATTCTTCTTCACTCTGCATCACGTTTGCCAGGGTATATTCCGATGCTTCATCAGACATAAGTATTTTTACCCAACCTGCACGTTTCGCAGTGCCGGCACCGGGACCAAAATTATTACATTCCATATAGCGGGCGGTTTGTTCATTGCTTGCTTTGTCCCAGTTGTGCCAGCCTTCAGGACGGATTTCAGCGGGCACGTATGTATTCATGAATACTGTCATGGCATAAGGACGCCATGGACGACCAAAGTACATTCCGGTAACTTTGGAACTGACGGTTATGGTACAGTTATTGAAAATATACCCGTATTTAACGGATTTCGGCGTGTTGGCTGCGGTGATGTATGAATTGACCTTGCAGTAAATACGGCAACCTTCGAACCATGCTGTTCCCGAGCCGAAAATGAAATCGGTGGTACCTTCAATATAACAATTCAGGTAATATTGGCGGGCGCCGTTTCCGGCAGCGTACAGTGTATCCTGGTATCCGAGGAAACGGCAGTTATAGAATACAGACCTGTCGCCCAGTACATACATCGCCACTGCCTGTCCTACCGGACCTGCGGTGTTTTCGAAACAGATATTGATTGCTGTAAAATCGGTTCCGTAGGTATAAAACCCTGCTGAGCCGCTGGTGCCTTTTTCTTCGCCGAAGATATTCTTTTTCAGGCTATAATCGTCATACATGATCATGGTACGTTCGGGGTCTTCGCCTATCAACACTACCATCTTTTTACACTCGGCAACCACAACTTTTTCACGGTATACACCATTACGAATGAAGATCACAGTTTCCTTTTTACGAAAATCGGGAACCGCATCAATCGCTTCCTGCACAGTAGTGAAATCGCCCGAACCGTCCTGTGCCACTACAAAATTATATTTCCCTTCCGGGATGTTGGCTTCGGTGGGTTTGAATGTCTTATCGAGAAAGTTAGCCATGTAGTTGACCGTAGTCTTGAACCACGGATGAAACAACCAGAACGGGTGTGGTGTGTTCCCGAGCGTGTGAACTTCGGAATAAATACCCAGACTGTCCAACTTTGCGATTTGTGCATCCCTGCCTTCGTGGAAACGGGGAATGGAGCTGTTGATGAAACACACAGGCGCCGATTTTTCCGAAACCCAATAGATTGGTGATGCCGATTTCCAATGCTCCGGCTTCTCCTCGTATGTTCCGCCTAACCACACAGCGTCAACCGGCATCTTTGCCCCGGATGCACGGAGTTCTCTTGCCCTGTTGACAATCGACGGAACGGTGAAGTCGGATAGTCCGTCGATATTGATGACGGCCTGCACTTCGCTCGGAACATTTCCACTGCTGCCAGCCCTTTCGTAATTGGGTAACCTGTTGGTCATTCCCACCAGATTCGCTAATTGGCCTCCTGCCGAACACCCGGATATGGCGATACGTGACGGATCAATTCCATATCTGTCGGCATTTGCGCGTAACCAGCATACGGCCGCCTTCAAATCATGTACGGCCGCAGGGTATAGTGCTTCGGGGATCAGTCGGTACTCCACCGGAACGGTGACGTAACCCTTGGCGGCGATCTGCAATGCCATAGGGATTTGTAAAGTTAAATCGCCTGAGTTCCAGCCTCCGCCGTGTACCATTAATAATGCAGGATATACCTTTCCGTCGTCCGGACGATACAGGTTGAGTTGCAATTCCCGTTTACCGTATGCGGTTTTCTCGATCACCGAATATACCAATCCTTCGCGTGCGACAACGTTGTCGGGCTTTTCGGGCTGGGCGATCTTTATTTCGGGGAAGTTCTTCTGTTCCTTTACAAAGGTTTGGTAAACCGTGAAAGAAGTATCGCGAGGGATTGGTTTGGATTTGCTCTTTTGGGCGTATAAAGGTGAGAATGTCAATAAAAATATGCCTACGTAAAGACCTAACAGGTTTGCCTTCGGCGAGTTCGCAGGCTCGGTTTGGAAACCTGTTAGGTCTGGTGCTTTCACTTGGATATGGTATTTCGTTGACATTGATCCCTTTATATTTACTTAGTCAAACTGTACAAGTACACTTCCAAATTGGTATATGTTCCCGAAAGACTTGTCGATACGCCATCCGAGGCATTGTTGGGGTTTAACCCGTTGGCGCGTTCCCACACGTCGGGGATACCGTCGCCATCGGTATCGACAGGTACGTCGGTGGTATTGTATGTGTAACTATCCCAACCACCCACGTCATTCTGGCTGTCGATCAATCCGCCTTTGGTTGTGCCTTTGCTTGCCCTTTCGGGAGCCAGGCCGTTGCGTACTTCATCAATGACACATGCATCCGTGTTGTCGCGGCGGAATGAAGCGCCCGCACCCGAAAGCACTTGGTCATACGCGTCCTGTGCTGTGTGGGTTATTACGGAGGCAACAGCAAATTCAGCATCGGATTTCAGTTCGCTTTTGCTTTTGGTGTTGGGACTCGGATTGATACCCTGCCAATTATCACTGGTAATAGCTGTGCTGCTGGCCATGTAATTGCCTGCCACATAGAATAAGCCCCAAATGCCTGCCGCCTGATTGTTCTTACCATCGTCGGCGTAAGGTTGGAAAATACGGTTGGGATTGCTCGACGAGGCGGTGGATTTGTAATAATTGTTCACGAAATTATATTTGCCGCCTTCGCCTGCATAGCCGCTGTTGCTGCCCCAATTATAGATCACATTGTTGCGGAAATCCACCAGTTCGAGATCGGCGCGGTTCGTGTAGCGGCTACCGCACATGCGCGGGTTGCGGCTATCGTGGTGCGCCAACAAGTTGTGGTGGAATGATGCTCCCTGCCCGCCCCAGATAGCTCCATAGCCGTGTGCTCCTTTCTCGTGCAACGAATTAACTAGGCTTTCGGAAAGGATACACCACTGCATGGTGAAATTCTTATTGTCATAAAATGAAGCGCACTCATCGGTACTCCAACTCATGCTGCAATGGTCAATAATGATGTTCTGCTGGTCGCGTCCCCAAAAAGCGTCGTTCTCCTGTTGCGATTCGTCGCCCATACGGAAACGCATGTAACGGATCACCACATTACCGGCCTTCACTACCACGGGATAGTCCTTGATGCAGATACCATCACCCGGAGCGGATTGTCCGGCAATGGTCACATCACCGTTTTTGATTTCAAGGTTGCTTTTCAACGCAATCAAACCCGCTACCTTGAACATGATCGTCCGTTTACCCGATTGACTGAGCGCCCAACGGAGCGAACCCTCGTTGCTGTCGTCATCCAGACGGGTCACATACAGCACCTTACCACCACGTCCGCCTGTGGTTTGCGCACCGAAACCTTCCGCTCCGGGAAAGGCTTTCAGGTCTTGCAGATTAGGGTCGGAAGCCCAGGGAGAAGGTTCAGTGATTGTCGGATCAGGCGAGTCAATCTCTTCGGATTTACCCGAACAGCACCAGAGCAATAAAACTAAAGGTAACAGGTAAGCTGCTATATGCAGCCTACCTGACCTGAAATTTATGACGAACACGTTAAGTAACAAGGTGATTTTATTTGATGGTTATTGTAACCAACGCGGATCGCCGATGCCATCTTCCTTCAAAGTTTCATTGGATACTGTGAAGTCACCGGCACTTGCATTTTTGAAACCGGGATCGAGGTTGGTACGCGAGGGATCAGTATCATTCTTGGCATTAGCCGTAGTGCTACCTGTAAAGTTTGGAGCATTCCAGTAATCATTCTGCTTCATTTCTTTAATGGTAGTCGAGGCTTGATTGGTATAATAACCTTGAGTGTTGGCAATGATATTTTTATCAAATGTAATCTCATTGGACACAAAACGGATGTACAGCATCCTATTGCCTGTCCCAATGCTTACATTATTAAAAGTATTATTGCTGATATTGATGGTGCTCGTCAGGGCTGAGAAATTGGTCGAACTGTTATCCATCCGGAAGAAGTCGCGGGCAAGAGCACTATTATACGCCGTATTGTTGGTATATTCAAACTTCTTGGCTACTCCTGTACGAAAATCGATAAAATCACCTCCACTACATTCTATATTTGAATAGATACAACCTTTGATGGTAACCGATTCGATCAATGCTTTAGTATTTACATAGAATGTACCTTTCACATAATTTTTGATCTCACAATCTTCCATTTTGAAAGCGCCATACGATCCGTCGGCATCGTAGATGACAGTCTGATTATTGTCTTTGGCTCCTGTACCATCCAACACCAAATCTTTCAGGGTTATTGCGGCACCTGCTTTGATACGAAGAATAACACCCTTTAGGATCGGCTTGTCAGCCGGATCGGTTCCTTTGATCCCAATTGACGCTGAAACCGTGATATCCTGCAAATTATATGTGCCCGGGAATATTGCAAACACATCTCCATCAACAGCCTCAGTAATCATTGCTGTAAGGTCATCTTCCGGATATACTGGAATAGCGCCACCCAAGTCAATTTTAGTGGTGAAAGAAACTGTTCCACGTACTTTTGTATCCTTCATCAACACGGCTGTATAGGTGGTTTCTCCGGTTAACCCGGTAACGGTGGCTGCACCGTTTTCGATTTCTTCGCTGGTTACATCATGCTTGATATCGCCAGGTGTGAGAACGATTTGGGTAGCTGCTTCGCCAGCTGTCCAACGCAATGTCACCTGTGTTGCCTGAATGTCGTCCTGGGCAACAGGGAGGAAAATCTGTTCGGCATCTGTTTTGAACGTTATACTTGTCCATTTCGAATTGTCAATATCACTACCCATCGCTTGTACACGCGCAGAATAAGCCGTTTCGCCATCGAAACCCGAAACAGTGTAGGGTACTTGGGTGTAAGTGATCCCGCTAATCGTTTTTACAGGTGTTCCGGAATAATCCTGGTTGCCGTTTGCATAAAACTCGATATTGTAGTTTTGCGCTCCATTAACGGCTGTCCACGAAAGAGTGGCCGAAGTTTTATTAGTAATCTTGACACTGAAATTGATCGGAGAGAATAGACGATCAGTATCGAGACTGGTCACTAAAGGATCGATATCATCGGAACATCCGGCAAAAAAGGCGATCGCCACGATGCTCCATACTATGGTGATTTGTTTTATGAAAGTTTTCATATCGTGTTTCTTTATGAATTTAATTTGCAGGCTGATTATATCCATTATTATTCAACATGCCGTTGCTATTGTCGATGAATACTTGCCATATAGGCCAGAATTGTTGCGTATCGGGGTCGCGGAGAAACAATGCATCCCAATAAGTTACCTTATCACCGTCGGAAGCCAGTTTCCACGTTTTGCTGGATTCGTATCCTAATGCAACTCCTTCGGCATCGGTATCTCCATGATTCAACCCGTAGATGGTAACTGTTTCATCATCAGCGGCTGTCTGGTAATATATTTTTTGCGGAAGGTCAGCATATTCGCCCGTCCGGTTTTCAAGCTGCTGAAGCTTGGTCTTGGCGTCATTAAGCTTGCTACTCAGTAGATTCCAACGAATCAGGTCGCCTTTGCGCAACATTTCACCTGTAAATTCAAGCGCCCGTTCATCAACAATGGCATTGAAGAAAGCATCTTTACTCGCTGTGGCCTGTTGCATGAAAGCGGTGACTTTTTCAGGATTATCCGGGAAGGCACGGTCGCGGATCATTTTCAGGTAAGGAGCAGCGGTTGCAGGCCCGTCTATTTCATTGATTGCTTCGGCAGCCATCAGTATCACATCGGCATAACGCATATATAACCAATTCAGTCCATCATCGTTATCTGAAGTCACTACGCGAGGCAACCATTCGTAGCGATATTTACCAAAATACCATTTATTCAGGTTCGTAGGCACTTGCTTGCCATCTGTCCATTCGTACGGAACGCAGGTTACGTCACGGCGGGTGTCGTCGAGGTCGTAAGCATAATACATGATCGGGTTAGGGCCGTTCGTTCCGCCTTTATTCTGTTTGGTATACTTGTCGGTAGTGGTGTGTTTTACACCCAGATCGAAAATAACACGTCCGCGACCTTCTGCAAAAGGTATTTCCCAAAGAGATTCCAATCCTGCTTTAAATTTTTCCTGACAAAGTGATTTAAATACGCCTTCAAAAGTTTCTAATTGGCATGTTCCGCTATTGATCACATCGAGGCATTCTTGTTTGGCAATAGCATACATTTTGTCGGGAGTCAGGTCGGGGTCGGTACTACGGCGTACCCCATCAGCGCGTTGCGAATATCCACCGGCAGCCAATGCTAAGCGAGCACGGAGGCCTTTCACAAAAGCCTTGTTAACACGCTCGGTAGATTGCGTTACTGTCGTTTCATTCGGCCAGGCAACGAGTTCTGCGGCTTCTTCCAGATCGGCCAATAATTGCTTATAGACAACATCACGGTCACTTTTCGCTACGTAAACAGTTTCGGAATCAATAGGATCAAAACGTGCGGGGATATCACCCCATGCTTTCAATAAATCGTTGTATACGACAGCCCTGAGTGTGAGCATCTCACCCAATATCTGAGCCAATTCAGGATTACTTCCAACATTGCCGAATGTTCGTAACCCCCTGATAGCAAGATTTGCACGTTCAATGCCTTCGTAAAATTTAGCCCAGGCATTGTTGTCGGTGTTCATTTGACTATTGGACACATTGGTATTGTAATTGGACAAACGAGCTTTGTCGTCGGTGGTTGTTTTCAGGGAGTTAAATACTTCACAGTCGGTATTGATGCCATAATACACAAGAAAACGACCGCGATACGAGTTGGTTTCGCAAAAGGATTGTATCACTCCGGCGATGGCGCCTTCGGCCAATACGGGAGTGGAGAAGATTACCGATTCGTCCAATGACGATTTGGTAGGAGCATCTAATATATCATCGTTGCAGGAAGTAACCCCTCCTATTAACAATGCGATTGTCAACAAATTATATAATATTTTATTCATGATTTCTCTTATTTCCGGTTAAAAACTTAAATTCACGCCAAATACTACCGAACGGCTCCTGGGATATGCCGAATAATCAACACCTGGAGTCAGTGCGGTTTTACGACGGGTAGATACTTCGGGATCGAAGCCGGTATAATTAGTCCAACAAAATACATTGTATCCGGTTACATAAAAACGGCAATTCTGTATCCATATTTTTTGCATTAATTCTTTGGGAAGCGTATACCCCACTGTAAGGGTATTCAAACGAAGGAATGAGCCATCTTCCACTGCCCAATCGGAAAAAATGAATTGCTTCATATAAGGCGACCATAATGAGGTATTTTCATTCATTTCCTCCAACTGTGCCGGATCATTGCAGATGGTGCCATCAGGCAAGAGATTAGTCCACCGTTTGCCGTCTTCCATGGTGGCGATCATGTTACGTGAATAATATTTGCTGGTGGAAGTGTATTCAATCTTGTTGGCATTGTATATATCGTTCCCATAGCTCCAGGTAAAGCTTGCAGATACGTCAAAGCCGTACACACGGCCATTCAACGTGAGACCGCCAGTATGTAACGGATTGGAATCGCCTATGATGGTTCTGTCGGATATGTTTACCAGGTTATCTTCCGCAGTAAGGTTTTGCAGTTTCATTGAACCCGGACGAATCGTTCCTATGACAGGCGAGCAGTCTACAACACCATCTTTCAACGTCCACTTATCCGAGGCAGCGTCATAGCCACTAAAGTCGGAAACTTCATACCGTCCGGCGCTTTTGTAACCGTACATCTGACCAACAGGCCTACCTACGGCAGTCATATAATCAGCTCCTATTTCCGTAGACGCCCAACCCGAATCGGTTGTGAAATCGTTCATTATTGATCCGAGTGATTTGACTTTATTTCTATTGAAGCCGATGTTTCCACTAATGCTTAATCCGAAATCCTTTTGGTCAATGGCAGTCCAATTTACAGTAATTTCCAAGCCCTTGTTTTGAGTTTTTCCAAGGTTCCGGTATTGGAGATCATAACCTGTCCCAGGTGTAGGAAATCCGATTAACAGGTCTTTTGTATTATTGAGATAAACTTCAATTGTGGAACTCAGTCGCCCGTCAAGAGTGGTAATATCCATACCTAAGTTACGGGTAACCATCGTTTCCCATAACAGGTCGGGGTTAGCCATAGTTTTGGTGGGCGCCCAATAGCTATTGTATCCATTGACCCATGAGGTATTTTTGGTTTCGTATGGTTGTATTGTCGCACTGGAAGGTATATTGTTGTTACCGGCAGTACCGTAGCTGGCTCTCAATTTCAAGTCTGTGAGCCATCCCCTAGTCGATTCCATAAACGGTTCGGCCGAAATGCGCCATGCTGCCGATACCGAAGGAAAATATCCCCAATGATTATCTTCTGAAAATTTTGAAGAGCCATCGGCACGGAAAGTAGCACTCAACAGGTATTTGCTTTTGAAGTCGTAATTGGCACGACCGAAAAATGACAAAAGTTTGTTATCCGGATACAAATAATTTTCAATTGAACTTGCTACGCCTTGCGCCGAAAGTTTGGTAACATCGGAAAACGAAAAACTTTTGGGAAAGCCATGCACTGTTGATGTAAGTTCTTCTGATTGCTCAATCAGGTATTCCTGACCTACCATCACATTCAGGTTATGACCGTTGTTGCCCATGAACTTCTTGAAATCATAGTTCAAGGTATTGGTGTTACGGATTCCTCTGCGATAGAATTTTGAAAAGATAACCGCCGGGTCACCCTGGTATTGGGCGGCCGGTACGTTTCGCACATAATATGTGCTCGATCCGTAGAAACGATCATTATTATAATGGTAATTATCTAATCCTATTTCCGTTCTGAAACGCAGATTGTCGATAATTTCCCATGTAATGCCGCCACTCAGATTGAAGTTGGTACGCAATTGTGCGCGGTCGTTATCTGACACTGAAACCAACGGTTCAATTAAATTGAAATCGGCATCAGTTTCAGTATTGTCTGTCAATCCTTTTACAGGAATCGAGGGATAAATCATGACATTTCTCAAACGCGGGTCGGCTGATGATTTTTCATTCTGTTCGTTTGTACCGCCTCCGTCAATTTGAGTATTCGAATAACGCATCGAAAAATCGAGTGTAATCCGTTTGTTTGGTTTGTTATTCAATTTCAAGCTCAGGTTATCGCGCTTGTAACCCGAAAGTTGCATGATAGCTTCATCATTGATATGATTGTAGCTAAAAGCATACTTTGTTTTTTCACCGCCACCGCTGATGCTGAGGTTTTGATTAAACGTAAAACCCGTCCGTCCAAAAACTTGTTCCTGCCAGTTATTAGCCGGAACATCGTTGTAAAGGTCTATATCCTGGTAGTTGCCGAAATATCTGGTATACTCGTTCGGTTTATCGGCAAGCAAGGATCGCTCGTACTGCCATTTCACATAATCGGCAGGTGTAAGCACATCTAATGTTTTGGCGATTTTCTTCCAACCTACATAGGCGTTGTAGTTGACCGTAATCTTTCCTTCCTTTCCACTTTTGGTGGTAACCAAAATAACACCATTGGCACCACGTGAACCATAAATAGCTGTTGAGGAGCCATCTTTCAATACGTCAATGGATTCGATGTCGCTGGGCGGGATATCCGAAATAGATTCGACTGGGAAGCCGTCAACGATCATCAGTGGCGTATTACTACCGGTAATGGAACCACCACCACGGACGCGAATTTTCATTTCGGCATCGGGCGAACCTTCGGTTGACGTAATCTGCACACCAGCCAATTTTCCTGTAATCGCTTCAACCGCCGAAGAAACGGGAATTGCCGAAATGGTAGCAGCATTTACCGATGATACCGAACCCGTCAAATCTTTCCGTTTAGCTGTACCGTAACCGATTACTACTACTTCGTCCAGCGCTGTGGCAGCCTCAACTAAGGTAACATTGATGATCCGCTGTATACCCACTGTGATTTCCTGCGTGGTATAACCCACAAACGAAATCTGTAATACAGTGTTGGCGTCAGGTACGTTGATGTTGAATTTACCATCCACATTGGTTATCACACCTGTAGTAGTACCTTTGATGAGTATATTCACGCCGGGCATGGTTTCTCCCTGCTCGTCGGCAATAGTACCCGTCACTGCAATCTGCTGTGCATACAAATTAATGCTTGCCAGCATGCTTATCAGGATCAGGCTTATCTTCAGCCTTGATCCCAAAAGATGTTTGATACACTTCATAATTATAATTTTTATTTGATGATTGATTTATTTATTCTCGTTTATAACGTTCATCGCGTTTGTAACATTTGAACGTTATAACGTTTTAACGTTATAACGCGATTCCTAACAGGATGAATGGCGCTACGCCCTTCGTATCGTTTTGTACAATTTTTTCGGTTACATAATAATTATAGGAGCCATCGCGGTAAGGATTGCCGCCAAGGCCGCAACCGCCACAGGTTTGTTCGAGGTTGAGCAGTCCGTTGTTGCCGATATTGGTCAGGTTTTCTACAATACCTTGGTGCGCTTTCTTAGCTTCGTCAAAGTACGATTGCGGCAAATAGCCTTTCTTTGCACCTTTGGCAAATGCATAAGCAAACATAGCCGATCCGGAGGCTTCGAGATAATTGCCTTCGTGTCCGCCCATATTGGTCACCTGGTACCAAAGATGAGTCTTTTCATCCTGTACCTTCATCAGAGCGACGGATACATTATTTAATATATCGATCAGTTCCTTTCGGCCCGTATGGCTTTCGGGAAGGAAATCAAGCACATCCACAATGGCCATCACATACCATCCGATGGCACGGCTCCAGAAGTTAGGCGATTGACCCGTTTCGGGGTTACTCCAGTGCTGTTCGCGGCTTTCATCCCAGGCATGGTAGAGTAACCCCGTTTTTGGGTCGAGTGTATGCTTGTAAATGATAGTAATCTGTTTCACGGCTTCGTCACCCCACTCAGGTTCGTTGAATTCGGCGGCATACTGTGCCATAAAAGGCGATGCCATAAAAATACCGTCCAACCACATCTGGTAGGGATAGACTTTTTTATGCCAAAAACCACCGTCGCTTGTCCGGGGTTGTGTCTTCAATTGTTGGATATGATTTTGTATCGCAATCTTGTAACGGCTGTCATCTGTCTTGTGCCACAGTGTAAACAGGTTTACTGCCGGACGGATACGGTCCAGGTTGTATTCTTCGGGATTGTAGAAACGTGCAGTACCATTCGGATTAATATAATAATCCATATAAATTTTCATGTACCGGAAATATTTCTCATTGCCGGTAGCGTCGGTGAGTGCGCCAATAGACCCGGCCAACAAAGCAATGTCATATTGCCATTTATTGGGGCTGTCGGTCGACTTAATTAATGTATCGTAGCGTGCCATTTCCGAGTCAGCCATCTTTACCGACCATTCCAGCGGCGTTTTTGCTTCGCTGGTAATAACTTCACCTTTTTGTTTGCTTCCGCATGACGCTAAGACCAATATGGTTACAACTGTCAACGCTGTCCGGAAAATTTTCATGTCTTCGAAAAATTTATATTCTGATGGTGATGACTTCTCACCTGTTCGATGCGCTTTTCTTCAGCACATTTTCACGATGCAATATTACAGGGTTTAATTCTATAGAAGCCTGAATTTCTTCCCAAAACAGGGTGGATAAAATATCATAACAGGGGGTAAATTTCCCAAAAAGCGGTGGCAGGATTCCCAAAAGCTTGTGTGTTTTTATGTTTCTTATAATTATGTATTCTCGAGTAAATAATTGATGTTTCCAAATTGTCGCTTGATATTGTTTTTCTGCGCTTTGCGCTAATTGTCAATTGTCAATTATCAATTATCAATTACTTAAGTTACCTTTGCGCCCTCAAAAAAGTACAGGGAAGATATATTAAAAATGATAACAGTAAGCAATTTAAGTGTCCAATTCGGCAAAAGGATTTTGTTTCAGGATGTAAATATGAAATTTACGCCGGGCAATTGTTATGGCATCATAGGTGCCAATGGAGCAGGTAAATCTACATTTTTGAAAATATTAAGCGGCGACCAGTATCCCACTACCGGTTCGGTAACTTTCGGGCCGGGCGAACGGCTTTCCGTGCTGAGTCAGGATCACTTCGCATTCGACGATTTCACGGTGATGGACGCAGTGTTGCAAGGGCATGGCGTGTTGTGGAATATTATGAAGGAGAAAGATGCGTTATACGCCAAACCCGACTTCTCAGATGCTGATGGTATCCGTGTGTCGGAACTTGAAGAAAAATTTGCAGAACTCAACGGATGGAATGCCGAGAGTGATGCTGCCGCCCTGTTGAGCGGGTTAGGTATCAGGGAGGAATTGCACTATGCGCAGATGAAAGACCTGAGCGGGAAGGAGAAAGTTCGTATCCTGCTGGCACAGGCATTGTTCGGTAAGCCCGACAACCTGTTACTCGATGAGCCAACCAACGACCTGGACATCGAAACGGTGATGTGGCTTGAAAACTATCTGTCGGAATTCGAAAATACAGTGTTGGTGGTGTCGCACGACCGCCATTTCCTGGATGCCGTGTCGACCAATACCGTAGATATTGATTTCAGCAAAGTGAAGCAGTTTGCCGGAAACTATAGTTTCTGGTACGAATCGAGCCAGTTGGCGCTTCGCCAGCAGCAGCAACAAAATAAGAAAGCCGAGGAAAAGAAGAAAGAACTGGAGGAATTTATCCGGCGATTCAGTGCCAACGTGGCCAAGTCGAAACAAACGACCAGCCGCAAAAAGATGATCGAAAAACTGAATATCGAAGAAATCGAGCCATCGTCGCGGCGGTATCCCGGCATCATTTTCACTCCCGAACGCGAAACGGGCAACAAGATACTCGAAGTACGCGACCTCAGTGCAAGCATTGACGGAGCGCCTCTTTTCAAGGATGTGTCGTTCAATGTGGAAAAAGACGATAAAGTCATATTCCTGTCACGTGATCCACGGGCAACGACTGCCTTTTTTGAAATCATTAATGATGAACAACAAGCGCAGACCGGCACTTACGATTGGGGGCAAACCATCACCAAAGCTTACCTGCCGCTTAACAATGCTCCATTTTTCGACACCAATATTAACCTGGTTGACTGGATTGCGCAATTCTCGGACGACACACACGAAACATATTTGAAAGGCTATCTCGGCAAGATGCTTTTCTCAGGCGAAGAAACAATGAAAAAAGCCAATGTATTGTCGGGAGGTGAAAAGCAACGCTGCATGATTTCCCGTATGATGCTCCGCAACCCTAATTGCTTGGTGCTCGACACGCCAGCCAACCACCTTGATCTGGAGTCGATACAGGCTTTCAACAATACCCTCAAGACTTTTAAAGGCGTGGTGTTAATGTCGAGTCATGACCATGAGATGATCCAAACCGTTTGTAACCGGATCATCGAGTTGACACCCAAGGGAATTATCGACAAGATGGTGGATTATGACGATTATATTACTTCGGACGACATCCGTGCATTGCGGAGCAAGATGTACGAGTAAGATATGATACCTAAAAAATCCCCATACTGTGTACGATAATCGTATCTTTGTAATTGTAAGGAATGAAACAAAATAAATCATAAATAACCATACAATGTCGTTTAGTTAAGCGTTCGGCTGAGGCTCTGCCTCAGTCGCATCTATTTCGACAGGCTGAGCCTGTCAGGATAATACGAACGAGGTAAAACCTCGTCCGAACAATCCCAATTCCTTAACTAAACGACATTGAATAACCATATCAGAAAATGAGGTTTTTATTTTGATCATGTTTCTAAGATAACAAGGGATGTTGAGGAATACCATTATTTATATTGTATTGGTTATATTGCTGGCATGCAGTTTTTTTGCAGTGCTTTATACCGGCAATGTGCGTATTCCTTCACGGGATATGATCGGAATACTCTTCACCGGGCAAAGTTCAACCGAAACATGGAGTTCCATCATCCGCGAATTTCGTTTGCCGAAAGCCATTACCGCCATCATGGCAGGCATGGCATTAAGTGTAAGCGGATTGCAAATGCAAACAGTGTTTCGAAATCCTTTAGCCAGTCCATATATATTGGGTATCAGTGCAGGAGCGAGTCTTGGTGTAGCTGTTATGATGATGGGCGCAGGCATGGGTATACATTTGGGTATGACATCTGGTTCTGATGTAGGAATAGCAAGTAACTGGATGATTGTTTCCGCCGCTTTTCTTGGTGCATTGGCTGTACTGTTCCTCATTTTTTCGGTATCATTGCGCATCAGGGATGTAATGACGATACTGATTCTCGGTATTATGTTCGGAAGCATTGTCTCATCCTTTATCAGTGTACTACAATATTATAGCAACGAAAGTCCGTTGAAATCCTTCACGTTGTGGACAATGGGAAGTCTCAATGGGGTGACGATTTCACAATTGAAAGTACTGGTGCCATGTGTATTATGTGGTTTATCCGTATCACTATTTTCCGTCAAGGCATTGAATGCTTTGCTTTTGGGCGAGAACTACGCCCGCAGTCTCGGAGTAAACATCATTGCATCACGCCTTCTGATTTTTTTCAGCACAGGGATATTGGCCGGGAGCGTCACTGCCTTTTGCGGGCCAATCGGATTTGTGGGTATTGCCGTTCCGCACATTTGCCGGATACTTTTCCGCACGGCCGATCAACGTATACTGTTCGCCGGCTGCATCCTCACAGGCGCTATTGTGATGCTGATAAGCGATTTGATATCGCTCTCGCCGGGCAATGGCGTCGTATTGCCTATTAATGCAGTCACCGCTTTCATCGGTATACCTATTATCATTTGGATTATTGTCCGAAATCACCGGATGGCTCCTTTGATGTAAAAAACACAGAACAATATTCCGGTTTTTGTTGTTTCTTATTCATGTGATTTTTTTTATTTTTTAAGGTCACATAGAATACGCCATGGATAATTATCAGTTGGTGAACAGATAAAGTTCATGGCTATTTCATCATGAATAAATTTTTATTGAAATGAATAAGAAACAGTTTTTCCTATTAGCATGGACCGTGCTGTGCTGTGCTGCTCAAGCGCAATCGCCCCGCGTCGATTCCATGGCGGTATATGTCCTCGACAGAGCTGCTGAGGGCATCCAGCACCTGTCGTCGTGCAGTTACGTCGCCAGCATCACTTATGATGTCCCTACCGAAAATGTCGGTTTGGTAAAACACAGCTATACCGACAGGGTGTCGATGCGTTTCCCTGATAAGATGAAGATCCAAACGACGGGTGACAAAGGCCGCCGCCAAATCGTGTACGACGGCAAGAATTTCTTCATGTATTCGTATGACACCAACAGGTATGTGGAAGCGCAGGCGCAAAAAACGATACTCGAAACCATGCATATCATCAACAACAATTATGGCATCGAGTTTCCTGCAGCCGACTTTTTCTACCCGTCGTTTGTCGATGATATTATTGCCACAGGCGGCGACATCATATACCTGGGCACCACTATGATCGGTGAAAAGGAATGTCACCACATCGCCGGTAAGGATGTGAACGATACAAGTTTCCAGTTCTGGATCTCCGATATTACCTTTCTCCCGGTGAAAATGGTAATGGTGTACGGCTCAGAAAAGTGGTGTCCGCAATATGAAGCATATTATACAGACTGGATACTGGACGCTTCGTTGCCCGATTCCATGTTCAGTTTCGCACCACCGCCATCTGCTGCCAAAACGAAAATAACACCCTTGGCTTCATCTGATTCACTAAAAAAATAATTATCCGCTATGTCATCATACAAACTACATATCATACGTCTCGGCCTGTTCGTAATCTTGGGCTTCCTGTGTTTTCAGCCGGTTGATGCACAACGCTACCGTCACACTACCACTACGGTGACAACACGTACCGTTACTACCGGCCCCCGCTATTACCCACCGCCGAGACCGGTTCCTCCTCCTCGTCCTGTTCCAGTACCTGTACCTCGCCCTGTCCCGGTTCCAGTGCCATATCATCCGTACCATCCGTATGTCTATCATCCGTATGTGCCTTATTATTGGGGTCCTACATGGCATCCTATTGGATTCATGGTGGCAACGCTTACCACAGCGGCAATCATTGTTTCGGTCGAAAACCAAAAATACCACTATGATCAGGGGGTGTATTACATCGAGGTGAACAATCAATACAAAGTAGTCCCGGCGCCCGTAGGAGTGGTGGTCAGCTCATTACCTTCGGGTTACAGTACTGTCGTTGTCAATTCTGCCACATATTTTTATTATGGCGGGGCGTATTATGTTAAAGAAAGTTCTTCGTATAAAGTAGTTGCTCCGCCCACGGGAGCTGTGGTTTCGAAAATTCCCGACGGAGCTACCGAAACCACTGTCAACGGGCAGAAATATATTGAATATAATGGCACTTACTACCAGCCGATCTCACAAGGTGGGCAGGATGCTTATGAAGTAGTGGTGATCAAGTAAAATTTGTTAACTAATTAAAAATTTGCGATTTAGAAAGCTTGTTTTTGCATTTTGTTATCCTGCAAGCAGTCAATACGGACAAGTTATTATCTGTGATATTCGAAAAAAATTGTAACTTTGCAAAAGTTACTTGGTTTCTGAAAATCAATATTATAAGTTTGCATGATGAGCAGAATAAAAATAAAAAATTTTGGCCCAATTAAAGGTGGGCTTCAAGATAATGATGGTTGGCTTGATATAAAAAAAGTTACTCTTTTTATCGGCAATCAAGGTTCTGGGAAAAGCGTCATTGCAAAATTAATATCTTCATTTACGTGGATAGAAAAAGCATTGGTCAGAGGAGATTATGATCAAAAATGGTTTGAGCGAAGAAATAGATTGAAAAATCAATTTTTAGGCTATCATCGCTTGGAAAATTATCTAAATTCTAATACTATTATTGAGTATGAGGGTGAGGCTTATTCTATAAAATACAAAGATGAATTTCTGACAATAAGGGAAACATCCGATACTTATCCTTTACCGCAAATAATGTATGTCCCCGCAGAAAGGAATTTTATAACATACGTAAAAACGCCAAAAGAACTAAAATTATCTTCCGATTCATTAAAGGAATTTCTTGCAGAATTTGACAATGCAAAAGATGAAATGAAAGGAACGTTGTCTCTTCCTATCAATGATGTGAATGTTGAATATGACAAGCTCAATGACACACTTAATTTGAAAGGAAAAGATTATAAAGTTAAATTGACTGAATCGTCAAGTGGTTTCCAGTCATTGGTCCCGTTGTATATTGTGTCTCATTATTTATCAAACTCTGTAAAAAAACAAAGCGAAAATAAAGAACCGATGAGCAGCGAGGAAATGACTCGATTTAAAAAAGGGGTAACAGATGTTTGGAATAATGATGATTTAACTGACGAACAGAAAAGAAGCGCTCTTTCTGTCATTGCTTCAAAATTTAACAAAACGGCTTTTGTAAATATAGTAGAAGAACCTGAACAGAATTTATTTCCATCCTCGCAATGGCAAATGCTTCAAAGTTTGTTGGAATTTAATAATATGAATATTGGGAATAAATTGATCATAACAACACATAGCCCTTATCTTATTAATTTCTTAAGCATTGCAATCCAAGGCGGATATTTAAATAAAAAAATAGAAACATCATCCAATAAAAATATTTTGCGGGATGAATTAAGAAAAATTATTTCTGAAAAATCCATAACGCCTTCAAATTCTGTTGCAGTCTATCAGTTAGACGAAAATGACGGCATTATAACTCCACTTTCAATGTCAATGGGAATCCCTTCTGACAGGAACTATCTGAATGATATGCTAAGAGAGGGGAATCAGCTGTTTGACAAATTATTAGAAATCGAAGAAAAGTTATAATGATGAATTTCTTTTGTCCGGACTGCCAAGAGCCTGCTATTCATACTTCTTCATTTGGATTATGTGATCATCAAGATGGTGCAAAGGCTTATACAAATGTTAATGATCATTCTTTGTGGATTGCGGAAGTGAAAAATGATAAAAATATTCAATTAATATTTACAGCAATTGATAAGTGTGTGATCAAAGATAACGAAGAGGTTGGCAGAGGTCGTTGTGACGGAATGCTTACTTCTCAGGAACATATTTACTTTGTAGAATTGAAAAATCAAAGAGGAAATTGGATCGCAGATGCAATCAATCAACTTGAATCTACTATCCGGTTTTTCATTGCCAATCATGACATCACTGTGTATAAATACAAAAAAGCATTTGCTTGTAATAAGAAACATCCGCATTTTCAAGAAATAGACAATGCATTAAACCTTCGCTTCTTTAGAACCTACGGTGTCCGAATTGATGCACAGGCTAAAGTAATAGTTGCATCATGATAGATTTTTCCTGATGCTTGCACTTTCGCACACAACGAAGCAATCTTTGAGATTGCTTCGTCGTTCCTCCTCGCAATGACGTTTATTTTTTACTTTCCCCTTACCTTGCAACTACTTATTTCGGGACCGAGGCATAACGCTTCATTCAGCGCAATGATGGCTTCTTTGTAATGATCACGGTTAATCACAAACTGGAGATTCACCTGCTTGAGCGATAAACTGCACGCTTCGATATTGATACAACGGTCGTGCATAGCCTTGGCCGCACGTGCCATCATTCCCGGAACTGCAATATTAGTGCCCATGCAACAAGCGACAGCCACTTTCCTGGCGGTTATTTCCTCATAATGTGTTTTCAACTCTCCCACCAGCGAGTCGATGGTGGCCGAATCCCATACTACCATAGTGATACAGTTGGCGTTGGTCGATTTGAGGATATAGCTGACCTCATAACGGGAAAATAGTTCCATAATCTTCATATCAAAACCCACTTCACCTACCATCATCGGATCATAAATCTCAATAGCGGTCACTTTGTCTGTCCCCGAAACGATTTCAACCTTCGATGTAGGGCTCACATAGGTTTTGGTGATGAGCGTCCCTTCGTGTTCCGGTTCGAATGTGTTTTTGATGCGGATATTGATACCGTTCATCTCAAGTGGCTTGGCTGCTTTCGGATGAATAGCCTCCATACCGATATCAGCCAACTGGTCGGCAATGATGAAACTGGTATGCCCCACCGGCACGCACTTATCCTCGCCCACAATATTCGGATCGGCGCTCGACAGATGGTATTCCTTATGGATAATGGCTTCGTTGGCTTTCACTTCCACGGCGATCTTACTGAAAGTGACTTCCGAATAGCCACGGTCAAAAGCACGCATGATACCTTCCGTTCCCTTGGTGTAGCCGGTGGCTATGCAAAGAGTTTTCGAAAAATCGATATTGTTGAAAACCTTCTTGATCCGTTCATCAATGGTAAGCGGTTCCGAATCGTAGAACCCGCACAGGTCGACAAAAGTGGCATTAACACCGTTGTTGTTCAGTATATTCACTGAATTGTACGCCGAATGCGCTTCACCAATGGATGCCAGTATTTCGCGGGCAGCCAGGTACAGGTCATTTTTGTTGACATACCCCGATGCTACTACTTTTGCCATGCTATTGAGGTAATGCCGTGCCTGCGCAATCCGTTTCTTGATAAACTGGTCGGCTTCGGCTTGCGATAACTTGATATCTTCGAACTGGCGGTTGATCTCTATCAATTTGCCGCACAATTCATCCAATGCAGTCTCGTAATCCTCGTTGTGGTAAAACTTAGTGTAAATGCCGGGTTGTCCCGATTTTTTGTGTTCCAGCAACCAGTTGGTCACATTGTTGTATGCCGACACAACAAAGATACGGTTAAACATCTGGTCTGGCGTGCGGTTGCCCAGCACGATATTTTGTAATACATCTTGGAACTTCGACATAGAAGTTCCGCCTATTTTTTCGACAGTTAACATAGAAAGAAGTTCAAAATTCTAAATTCAAGTTTGAGGCAAAAATTAACTCAAAAAAAAGGCATCAAAATTAATTTTGATGCCTTTTCGGTATTCATTTTTATTATTCGGAAACGACGTCAAAATCAATTTCTACAAGTACTTCTTTATGAAGTTTGATTTTTGCTTTATATGTTCCTACTTCTTTTATCTGGTCTTCCTGCATCCGGATATTTTTGCGTTCGACTTCGAACCCTTTTTCCTGCAATGCTTCGGCTATCTGGATGGTATTCACCGATCCGAATATCTTACCGGTCGAGCTTGTCTTAGCGCCGATGGTAAGTTTCAACCCGGACATCTTGGCGGCGGCTTTCTCAGCTTCAGCTTTTATCTTAGCTTCCTTATGCGCACGCTGTTTGATATTCTCGGCTAATACTTTCTTAGCCGACGGGGTCGCCATCATGGCTAATCCCTGGGGAATAAGGAAATTACGGGCATAGCCATCTTTCACAACTACAACATCGTCTTTCGACCCCAGGTTATTTACATCTTGTTTTAATATGATTTCCATTTCTTTAACCTCCTTTTTATTTCATCAAATCGGTAACATACGGCAACAAAGCCAAGTGACGTGCACGTTTGATGGCTGTAGCCACCTTCCTCTGGTACTTCAACGAAGTTCCGGTGAGCCTGCGCGGTAAAATTTTACCTTGCTCATTCAGGAATTTTTTCAAAAAATCAGGATCTTTATAATCAATATACTTGATCCCCATTTTCTTGAAACGGCAATATTTCTTCCGTTGTACATCAACCGCTACTGGGGTTAAATATCTTATTTCTGATGGATTTGCCATGATCTATTCCTCCTTTGTTTTTTCTGTCGATTGTTCTTGTTTCTTTTTCCTCCTCTTTTGGCTATATTCTACAGCAAATTTGTCCATTGCAAAAGTCAGGAACCGGATGACGCGTTCGTCGCGGCGGTATTCGGTTTCAAATTTTTGAATGAAAGCGCCTTCGGCCTTGAACTCAATGAGGTAATAAAACCCTGTACTTTTTTTCTGGATAGGATAAGCCAACTTACGCAGGCCCCAATCCTCTTCATACACTATTTCGCCTCCTTCGCCTGTAATGAGGTCTTTGAATTTTTGAACCGTCTCCTTCATCTGGGCGTCAGACAAAACGGGAGTTGCGATGAAAACGGTCTCGTAATGATTTAACATAAATAATTATTAATGAATAACTTAATACAAAAAAATTATTTTTTTGGAGTCACAAAAATACTGTTCTTTTTCATTTTCGCAAAATTTAATTGTAACAGCATCAAGTTTTTTGAACAAAATGAACGGTATTTCATTATCAAAGCATAACATCCATATAAAAATACGACCGATGAATTTTGCTCACACGCGCACCAACAACATTATCAGGCAAGTACTGTTTATTATCTTACTTATCCTGCTCGGAACGCTCATTTTTAGTGAACTCAGTTTCCTGCTCGGAGGTGCGCTTGGCGCCCTCACTTTCTATGTAGTGCTGAAAAAACCATACATTGCCCTGGTAGAAAAACATCACTGGAATAAGAACCTGGCGGCCCTTACCCTCATTCTGGTACTGATCATATTTTTCCTGGGGTTTGGTGTAGCCACTTTCGAAATGGTGATTTCCAAAATTTCGGGGTTCGACAACAACGCATTACAACAAGGTTTGCATAGTATCACAAGCAAAATTAAAGATTTGACCGGCTATCAAATCCGGTCTAGCACGTTTATTGATCAGTTCAAAGACACCTTTTTGGGGAAAGCGTCAGGAGTACTCAACTCTGCTTATGGATTTATCATCAACCTTTTGATGCTGATTTTTATCCTTTATTTCATGCTGGTAAATTATGTCAGAATGGAGTCGACCATGATACGGCTTATTCCCTTCCGGGGAAACACATTGAATCAGGTGGTACGCGAAACCGAAAACATGATCGTATCCAATGCCATCGGAATTCCCGCTATGATGATCGCCCAGGGTTCAGTGGCCATGCTGGGTTACTGGATTTTTGGCGTTGGCGACCCTGTATTTTGGGGTGTCATCACCGGTTTTTTCAGCATCATCCCGATTGTAGGAACCACTGTCATTTGGGCCGGATTGAGCATTTATCTAATAAGTACCGGAGAATTATGGCAAGGAGTCGGCTTGTTGATTTACAGCGCTTTGATAGTGGGTAGTATGGACAATGTGGTTCGAATCGTATTGGGTCGTTATATGGCCAACACCCATCCGTTGGTTACCATTCTGGGTGTGATCCTGGGCTTAAGCCTTTTTGGCTTCTGGGGAATTATCTTCGGCCCGCTGATGATCGACCTTTTTATCTTACTTTTCAAGATTTACCGTGCAGAATACCTGCACGAACAGGATAAAGACAAGGACCCGCCGATAAATCAAGATATAGTGGATGAATCATCAAGCCTGACTTAAAAATTAGAAAAATATGTCATTGCGAGCGACAGCGAAGTAATCTTCTGGTGGTTAACAGATTGCTTCGCTGTCGCTCGCAATGACGCAGTTAGAAAATAAGTTTTTATAAAAACCTTACAATAATGGACTGAACAACCTTGCTACCGATTCGCGGAAAACTACCCACCGTGAACGTTGGTCCCATTCATTGTTATCAATGCTTTTTAAATCCTTGATATCGTTCATGAAAATATTTCGCATAGCAACGGTCAAACGTTGGTCATATATCAGGGCATTGACTTCAAAATTCTGGTCGAAACTACGGATGTCCATATTGGCTGTACCGATGGAGCAGAACACATCGTCCACCATCATCAACTTGGAATGCGTGAATCCTTTTTTATACAAATATACCTTGATACCGGCGTCGAGCAATTGTCCGATATACGAGAACGAACTCCAGGTGACCAATCGCGAATCGGAATATACTGGCAACAGCATCCGTACGTCCACGCCGCTCAGTGCCGCAGTACGCAACGCAGTGAAAATACTCTCGTTTGGCAGGAAATAAGGAGTAGATATATAAATGTACGATCGTGCAGTTGCAATAGCCGAGAAGAAAGTCTGCATGATACTTGCCCAATCCGAATCGGGGCCGCTGGCAACAATCTGCATCAGGTGGAAATCGGCGATGTCGACCGGTGGAAAATATCTATCCTGGTCGTGGATGTTGCGCTTGCTCACAAAATACCAGTCGAGCAGGAACACCGATTGCAGCGAATACACCGCCTCCCCTTCTACCTTAAGGTGCGTGTCGCGCCATGGTCCGAGTTCACTGCTGCCGGAAATGTAGCGGTCGGCAATGTTCAGTCCGCCCACAAAACCGACTTTCCCATCTACTACGATGATTTTGCGGTGGTTGCGAAAGTTGACTTTATTGGTGAAAAAAGGAAACCTGACAGGCATGAACGGGAACACCATCACGCCAGCTTCTTTCAACGACTGGATATACTCATCACTCAACGACCAACAGCCAATATCATCGTATATCACCCTGACTTCCAGCCCTTCCCTGGCTTTCCGTATCAGTATCCGCCGGATTTCATTCCCGATCCGGTCATCCTCAATAATATAATATTCCAGATGTATGTGTTTTTCAGCATTTTCGAGCTCCGTGATGATATGCTCGAAAGTAACCTTCCCATTAACCAGTATTTTTACGCGGTTATGTTCGGTAAGCAATACTTTGTCCGAATTATACAACATCCGCATGATG
This sequence comes from Bacteroidales bacterium, assembly GCA_031547085.1. GTDB lineage: Bacteria > Bacteroidota > Bacteroidia > Bacteroidales > UBA4181 > JAIRLS01. The sequence continues at coordinate 25,489 of JAVBSH010000123.1, read as the reverse complement.
TGAGCCTTACTGGCAATAGCTTCGTCGGGCCAATAACTTGTGTCGGCCTTATCGTCGGGTTGATATTGTGCTAACATTTTTAGCTGTTCGTTGTCTGCCAACCCCTTGCGTGAAAATATCTTTTCCTTGCGGTAGTTTTTTCCAAAAAAGAAATACAAGACGATCCCCAGTAAAGGGACAAAAGTAACCACCAACAACCAGGCGATGGTTTTCATCGGGTCTCCTCGTTGCTGAATCACCAGGATCACCATAAAGATAATCGTGACAATATAAAGTACTTTTAGCAGGTCATTTTGTAAGAGGGAATACATACACCATACCTTTTGAGGTCGCAAGATAGACAAAATGCATCACAAGTGCAACAATTAAAATTTGTGTTTTGTTTGCAAAAACTGTCTATCTTTGACTTTTCTTTTTATTATATGTACAGAATCACCCCAGTTGTAAAAAATCTTATCATCATTAACGTATTGGCCTGGTTGGCTTCAATGGCTTTGCCAAAAGTTGGAATCAACCTGATAGAGCTTGGCGGTTTGCACTATTTCCAATCATCCGCGTTCAAGCCTTTTCAACTGATCACCTACATGTTTCTGCATGATACGTCTTCTCCCGCGCATATCTTTTTCAATATGTTTGCGCTTTTCATGTTTGGTTCTGTTTTGGAAAATTACTGGGGGCAAAAACGGTTCTTTACATTTTACATGGTAACAGGCATTGGAGCTGCAATCATTCAAATGATCATCTATTATATCAGAATCCAAACATTGATTTCCCAAGTTCCGGCAGAAGGATTTCAAAGCATCGTGCATGAAGGATGGAATATATTGCAACAGAATAAAAACTACACCGATCCGATCATGTATAACTTAAATCTTTTATTTAATGGAACAATGGTAGGGGCTTCCGGTGCCGTTTTCGGACTATTACTTGCTTTCGGGATGCTATTCCCCAATGTTCCTTTATATATCATGTTTATACCAATTCCCATCAAAGCTAAATACATGGTTATTGGTTATGGATTGATTGAATTGTTACTGGGTGTTGCCGATCTTGGAGGTGATAACATTGCCCACTTTGCACATCTTGGCGGTATGATTTTCGGTTTTATCCTGATCAAATACTGGAAACAACAGGAGAAAAAACGGCACATGTACTGATTTCACCATATTACCAATTTTGTAAATCTGCTTCGCGTCTTTGTGGCAATCGATCAACCACAAAGACCTGTCCGTCCGGCTCAAAGGCACAAAAGACAATATGAAGCAAATCAGACCTTTCTTAGCAATTTTATTTGAATAAAGATCAAATGTTTTCAAGCAGGAGTTTTCTTTGATAAATAGGAAACAATCACAGTTGTATCATCTGATCCACGTCAGTCGATGCCAGATGCTTTCCAAAGGACCTTGTTTGTGCTTTTTCAGCCACCATTTACAGAACCATACCTGGAGAATAAAGAACATGACTCCGATGAGAAGGCTGAAGGTATATCCGCAGTAACGCGCCAAGTAAAGTCCGAATGGAAAATAGATAATGGCTCCCGCGATAGATTGCGAGATGTAGTTGGTGAGGCTCATCCGTCCGTAATAGCGCAAGTTGGAAGTCAGTTTCCTGAAAGCATCCTTTTGGTAAAGCAATACAAACGACGCTACCAGTACGGTAGTAAAAGCCAGCTTTTGCCACATATCCAGCACTACGCCCACAGTTTGTTTGGTTATGACCGAACCGGCACCGTCATATAATTCCACCTTTAATTGGTAAAGGGGTGCAAACAGAACTGCCGATACAATAAGTGCTTTTACCCAGAAACGAATACTTGCATCTGATGAAACGAACAAGCTACGACGGCCAATTAACAATCCCAACAGGAAAAGCCCTGCCGTTTGCAGGAATCGTCCTGCACCAATTGCCCAGAACAAACTCGCTTTTTGTCCCAACGTGATATTCTTGGTGATGAAAGTCCAAAAATTCCCTTCTTTGGTATATTCCGCCACCTCGCTGTACATGGCTCCCACACCCAGATCGGGTAATGTGTACAAAGGGTAGACAACGCTTGCTATATAATGAAACCATTCCACCGGCTGCAAAAGGAGGATAATTGCAAAAACCAGCACGGCCTTATCGCTCCATTTGCGGACAATGAAAAGTACAACACCCACGATGGCAAACAACAATAACACATCCCCGGCAGGGAAGAAAGCTGCATTCAATGTTGCAAAACTGGCCAGCAATAACAAACGCCACAGGAACCGGTATCCGAAATCTTTTCCCTTTGCTTGTTGGTTGGTAAATTGTATGTAGAACGTGAAACCGAATAAGAGTGCGAAAATGGCGTATGCTTTCCCGGCAAACAATGAAAATGTAACACTGAACACGCCTTCATCGAGGATATTCAACCACTTGGGAACATTTGCCGCATCAGGATAAACCGGGAAGATGAAATGTTCCAGGTTATGAACCAGCAGAATAGCCATAACAGCAAAACCACGCAATGCATCTACCAGTTCGATGCGCGACATTTTCGAATTATGTTGCATATCAATGTTTTTTCGCAAATTGTTAAACCTTATAAGAAGTGACCGTTTGTTCGAACCCGGCTATTTTGACGATAACCACCTGAAAATATCATTCCCGTTGGCGAGCAACAACAAGCCGAGTAATAAGACCATTCCTACGATTTGTGCATGTTCCAGGAATTTATCGCTGGGCTTGCGGCTCGTAATCATCTCATAGAGAAGGAACAATACGTGTCCGCCGTCGAGTGCAGGAATCGGCAGTATATTCATGAATGCGAGGATGATGGACAGGAAGGCAGTCATGGTCCAGAAAGACAGCCAATCCCACTCCGTAGGGAAAAGGGTTGCTATGGAACCGAAACCACCTAATTGCTTTACACCTTCCTTGGTGAAAATCAACTTCATGTTTTTAACATAACTCGCCAGTATGTTTGTCCCGAATTTAACCCCGGCGGGGAATGACGCCCAGAAACCATACTCGGTGCGTTTCATTTGCAACACATCCCGTTTCAGGGCTATCCCGATGATTCCATCACTGTTTACCTGCACATCAATATTTTGTACCGCTTGATCGCGTTCAATGGTTAACCGGATGGTTTTACCGGGATTTTTCTTGATTTCGCCCACAAGGTCATTTGCCGAAGGAGTTGCTTTCCCGTTAACGGCTAACATCCGGTCATTTTCCAAGAATCCGGCCTTAGCGGCAGGAAAATTGGGTTTAGGTTGTTCAATCACAAAGGGATAGATAGGATTGGCGAATCTCTTTTTTTCGTTCGCTGCCAACACCTGTTCGGTCAGGTTATCAGGCATCACCAATTCCATCTGTTGTCCGTCACGCTCTATGGTGACCCGTTTTCCATGATCGAAAACAATCCGGTTGGTGGCATCGGCAAGCTGTTCATATTCCACTCCATCCACAGCGATAATTTTATCACCATTCTGGAATCCGTTTTTCAAAGCTGTTTCACAGAATTCATATCCATAAGCCGCATTTTTCATAGGCACATATTCCTGTCCCCATACAAAAAGAATCATGGCATAAATGAAAAACGCCATAATAAAATTGACCGTTACTCCGCCCACCATGATAAGCAATCGTTGCCATGCCGGTTTGGAACGGAATTCCCAGGGTTGGGGCGGTTGTGCCAATTGCTCCTTGTCCATCGACTCGTCGATCATCCCCGAGATCTTCACGTATCCGCCCAACGGAAGCCAACCGATACCGTATTCGGTTTCACCTTTCTTGAATTTGAACAATGAAAACCACGGGTCGAAAAACAAGTAAAACTTCTCCACACGTGTTTTGAATAATTTGGCAAAAAAGAAATGCCCCATCTCGTGGGCGACGATCAATAACGAAAGACTGAGAATGAATTGCGCTACTCTGATTAGAATATCCATTTATATTTTTGATTTTTAATTTTCGATGAGATGAAAAAAATAAGAAATTTGAAAGATTTAACGCCGGAATGTCAAACTTTGAATCGTTTCCCGGTGTGTTTCCTGCAACTGGTCGAGCGTTGGCTTGGCGATATATGCGATTTGCCGCATGGCCTGCTCGATGGTTCGCGGAATATCCATAAATCCTATTCGACCGTTTAGAAACGCATCCACGGCGGCTTCGTTGGCGGCATTCATTACGCAGGGCCGGTTTCCGCCATCCCTCAATGCCTGGAAGGCTAAGTCGAGCGATGGAAAACGCTGCCGGTCGGGTTTATCGAAAGTCAATGACGGATAATTTGAAAAATCAAGACGCGGAAAATCCGATCCAAAGCGGTAAGGATAAGATAGGGCATATTGAATCGGTACTTTCATATCGGGAACGCCCATCTGCGCCTTTACTGAACCATCTGCAAACTGAACCATCGAATGGATGACCGATTGCGGATGTACCACCACTTCGATCTGTTCGGCAGGTACATCGAACAACCATCGTGCTTCAATCACTTCCAGCCCTTTATTCATCAGGGTAGCCGAGTCAATAGTGATTTTAGCGCCCATGTTCCACGACGGATGCCGCAAAGCCTCGTCCTTAGTTACTTTTGCCAGCTCTTCCGGGGTTTTTGTCCGGAAAGGGCCTCCTGATGCCGTCAGGATGATTTTTTCGATCAGGTTGTATTGTTCGCCCTGCAAACACTGGAAGATGGCCGAATGTTCCGAATCTACCGGCAGAAGCGCAACCCTGTGCTGCATGGCAAGCTCGGTGATCAATTCACCCGCTACCACCAACGTTTCCTTATTGGCCAAAGCAATGTGTTTTCCGGCTTCAATGGCGCGGACAGTAGGCATTAACCCGCTGAAACCCACCATTGCCGTTACTACCATATCCACCGACGGCAAAGCAGCTACCTGCGCAATAGCATCGTATCCGGCAAACACCTTGATCGGATATGATGCCAGCGCTTCTTTCAGACTGCTATACTTTTCCTCGTTGCCGATCACTACTGCGTTCGGTTGAAACCGGATAGCCTGCTGCACCAACAAATCCACATTATTGTGGGCAGTGAGCGTTTCTACTTCGAATTGTCTGGGGTGGGCTGCAATCACTTCAAGCGTTTGCGTGCCTATGGAACCGGTAGAACCGAGGATGGCAATCTTTTTCTTCATAAACGATTAGAATACGATATAATCTTCGGGATTAACCGGTTTCCCGCCTTGCCATATCTCGAAATGAAGGTGCGGACCAGTCGTCAGTTCTCCGGAATTGCCGATGATAGCAATGGCATCTCCGGCTTTCACCCTGTCACCTGCCTTTTTCAGAAGATTGGCATTGTGCTTGTATACCGATATGATATTGGCTGTGTGTTGTATTTGAATTACATACCCGGTTTCGACTGTCCATGCGGCCATGATCACCGTTCCGTCCAATATCGCTTTCACTACTTCATTGGGTGCAGCTACAAGGTCAATACCAAAATGATTTTTCCTATAATCGAATCTGCTTGTCACCACACCTTCTATTGGTTTGAAGAAATGTATCTTTGATATAGAAGCTTCTTCCGAAACGGGTTGCGACCTAATCACAAAATTGAACTGTTCCTCTTCCTCTACCTGTTTGCGTAACAGTGAATCCTGCTCCGAACGGGTAAAAGTAATATTATCATAATTCACATTGCCGTTGTTATCTGTCTGGTTTTCCGTCATCTCTGGTTCGCGTCCGGCAACAATCGCATTAACGGCACCGATATATTTGTCGCGCAATCGTATCTCGTGTTCTAATGAATCCAAACGTATGGCATTGGCTACCACCTGTCGCCGCATGGCATCGGTAGGGTATCCGGGCGTTAACTCGCGTATAGGGGTAAACATCACCAACGCCATTGAACCGCCCACCAGGATGATAAAAATGGTTCCGGCCAACGACAATATATTGATAAGAGTGAAACGCAGGTGCCAAACCTCTTCAAAGGTATTGTCGTTAAAAAACACCAGCCGGTATGTGTGTTTTAATTTATGAAAAAATTTTTTCCTTTTGGATTTATCCGACATAACTTTTTAAGAATCGGCAAAGATAATGAAAAAAGTAAAGACGCCATGCACGGCGTCTTTAAGTACTTACTGACGAATAATTAATGTGATTATTTGATGAATTATGTTGATTTAATGCGCTTTGCGTCCATTCTCAATTGGCTTCGCCGAGCTAAAGATTCTCAATTTTCCATTTTCAATTATTTCTTCACCAATCTCATCACTGCTTTTACCAGTTCCATGATGACCAGCGGGGCCAATGAAAGGCACACCACCCAAATCCATTGCGTTTGGTTGAGTGTTGCCAAATGGAAAATATCGTGCAGCGCGGGTATTTCAAGCACTATAAGCATCAGCATGGCAACCAGCACAATAGCGCCCAGCAGCAATTTGTTTTTGAACATATTGCGGAAGGCAGAATGACGTACCGAACGCACGTTGAATACGTGGGTCAACTGACTGAATGCCAGTACTGCGAAAGTCATGGTCTGGGCTACTTCCACACTTGTTTGATGGCCGATGCGGAAAGCCAGCAGCGAAAGGAGACCAATTATACCGCCTTGCAGGAATACACGGGTGGCAAACTGTCGGTTCATGATGTTCCGGTGCGAATCTACCGGTTTGCGTTGCATGATATCAGGATCGGCCGGATCAACGCTCAGCGACAATGCCGGCAAACTGTCGGTCACTAAGTTGATCCAGAGGATATGGATCGGGAGCAACGGTGTTGCCCAGTTGGCCAGCACAGCCACAAACAGCACCACGATTTCACCAATGTTGGTTGAAAGCATGAATTGTATCGCCTTAATGATATTGTCGTAGATACGACGGCCTTCTTCCACAGCAGTGACGATGGTTGCGAAATTATCGTCGGTAAGCACAATGTCGGCGGCTTCCTTCGATACATCGGTTCCAACCACGCCCATGGCTACACCGATGTCGGCCAACTTGAGTGCAGGAGCATCATTCACTCCGTCGCCAGTCATCGCCACAATCTCGTTACGGCTCTGGAATGCTTTCACAATACGTACTTTATGTTCAGGCGACACACGGGCATATACGGCAATCCCTTCCACGTTGGTCTTCAGGTCGGCATCACTCATTTTTTCCACGTCAAGCCCGGTCAGCGCTTTATCCTCAGGATGTTTGATGCCCAACGAGTCGGCGATGGCCACGGCGGTAATCTTGTGGTCGCCGGTAATCATCACAGGTTTGATACCCGCTGAACGGCATTTATCCACGGCGGCTTTTACTTCCTCGCGCGGCGGGTCGATCATTCCGATCATCCCGATAAAAGTCAGTTTGTTTTCCAGCGTAGCCGGTTCCACCTTGCTGGGAAGCTCGGTAACTTCCTTACGGGCAGCGGCCAGTACACGTAGAGCAGCTCCAGCCATCCCGACATTTGCCTCCCTTATTTTTGCCTTCTCACTCTCGGTCAACGGGTTTATTCGTCCACCGACTAATAGTGTGTCGCAACATGCCAGCACCTCATCCAGTCCGCCTTTGGTAAGTATTTCCATCCTACCGTCGGCTTTGCGGTGCACTGTGGTCATCATCTTACGTTCCGAATCGAACGGAATTTCGGCAATACGTGGCATTGAGGCTTCCAGCGCATCTTTTACCAACTCGAATTTTATACCGGCATCCAACAGGGCGGTTTCGGTAGGATCACCGGTAGTCTTCCATTGTGTGCCATCCTTGCTCAGTTTGGCATCATTGGCCAATATCAGGGATGTGAGCAACGACGTTTGTTCATTGTTGAGTTCTGCAAAACATTGGGATATGTCAATTGTAAAACCATTGACGTACAGTTTTACGACAGTCATACGGTTTTGCGTGAGTGTTCCTGTCTTGTCGGAACAAATAACACTGGTACTGCCAAGGGTCTCTACAGCAGGAAGTGTCCGTACGATGGCGTTTTTCTTCACCAGACGTTGTACACCTACCGCCAACACAATGGTAGACACAGCGGGTAATCCTTCGGGAATGGCTGCTGCAGCAAGGCTCACAGCAATCATGAACATTTCGAGCGGTTCCTTGCCGTGAATCCATCCCACCACGAAGATGAGCGCACAAATGATCAACGCAGCAATGCCGAGGAACTTGCCCAACTGGTCGAGCTTCTGCTGCATCGGGGTTTTGGTTTCGGGCACCGATTGTATCATAGCGGCGATTTTACCGACTTCGGTATTCATTCCCGTGTTGATCACAATGCCTTTCCCGCGTCCGTAAGTGACGGTGCTGGATGAAAAACCAAGGTTATCGCGGTCGCCCAACGACACTTCATCTTCTTCGATGGTGTAGGTGAACTTTTCCTCGGGAACGGATTCGCCCGTAAGCGCGGCGTCCGATATTTTAAGATTGATGGCTTCGGCTAACCGCAGGTCGGCTGGGATCGAATCGCCGGTATCAAGCACTACCACGTCCCCGGGAACAAGGTCACGTGACTCGATGACTTGTACTTGCCCGTCGCGTACCACTTTGCAGTGCGGCGCCGACATCTTTTCGAGCGCTTCGAGCGACTTTTCTGCTTTGGCTTCCTGTGCTACCCCGATGCATGCATTCAATACCACAATCACTAAAATGATGATGGCATCGGTAAAGCCTTCTCCATTCATGTACCCGACAACTCCCGATATGGCTGCGGCCACCAGCAGTACAATGATCATGAAGCTTTTGAATTGTTCCAGGAATTTTGCAAACAGGCTTTTGGATTTCTTCTTGGCAAACTCGTTGGGCCCGTGTTGCTCCAGCCTTTTTTTTGCTTCGCCGGCGCTAAGGCCCGACTCCAGCGATGTATTCAGTATTTGTGCTACTTCCTCAACGGAATTATTGTAAAATCTGTGTTTTGATGTATCAATACTCATGCTATATCATTTAATATTAACGATATGTTTCTAACAAAAAACAAAACAAAATGATTCATTGTTTTCCCAACAAAAATAAGGATTTTTTAGATGCCGGAAGAAACCGGAAAATATTATCCTGTTTTTATGAAACCATAAATAAGGAAAATTCGTAAAATAGATTGTATTTTTTAGTAATTTAAACCTTATTATTCAATAATATGCGTAGACATACCGTCATCATCACTTTTGCTTTATTGATGTTGCCGTTTTTACAGGTTCAGTACGGTTGGGGACAACCCAACAAGAAGGAAACCGCCAAGCTTTTCCAGCAAGACGAAAAACAAAATTCAACACCCGATTTTTCATCTATTGATCATTATGTCCTTAATCTGAAAACGAAAAAGAAGTTATCCAATGATGAACTGGTAGCCCAAATTATACAGCAATCACAAACAAAAATAGAAAAAGCCAGGGCTATTTTTATCTGGATTGCTAACAATATAGCATACGACACCAGCCGTAAAATCACCACGAAAGAGGAAGCCCTCAAACAGGGGAAAGGAGTGTGTGAAGCATACTCAGGTCTGTATAAGGAGTTTTGTGAATTAGCAGGATTGGAAGTGGTTATTATCCAAGGCGATTCTAAACAATATTATTACAAGAAGCCCTCGGATCTCGACAAAGGCGGACATGCTTGGAATGCCGTGAAATCAGACGATGGCCGTTGGGTTATTGTGGATGCCACGTGGGGAGCCGGACATGTGAATAACGGCACATTCACCCGCAACCTGTCTACCTATTGGTTTGACCCGGCCCCGGAAATATGTATATTCACACATTTTCCGAAAGAAGAAAAATGGCAATTGCTCAGTAAACCGGTCAGCCGTGACAAGTTCTTACGGATGCCCCCGTTGTCGCCTAATCTGGCATTGTGGGGGTTCAATCCCGAAGCTATATTTTCGTACTACACAAAAGCCAAGGATGCATCATTCCCCGATACTTATTCGGTGGATGTGGACTGGAAAATCAACACTATGCCGGTATGCGGCGTGTTGAAAACCGGCAAGCCATACGAATTTGAATTCAACTTGCCCGAAAATGAGGAAGTAGCCATCATTTACAATGATAAGGATTGGGTGAAGTTCCAAAAAGACGGCAATAAATTTGGGGTGACTTTCACTCCCGAAAAGAAAGGACATGCTATTGTCGCCGTCAAACAGCCCAACGGGAAATTCGGTGGCGTTTTCAGATACGAAATAAAGGAATGGTTGGTTGTTGAATAGTCTGTAAATTCCATTTATACAGGTGTAAAATTGGTTTTCGGATCGTCGTTCGGCGTAGTCTCCAGACTACGCCGTGTTAAAAGGAAAGCTCCTGCTTTCCATCATGCAAGGCAGAAGCCTTGCTTTTAGCTACGACGTAGCGGGACGCCACGCCGAACGTCACTTCGGGAAATTTGAACCGGACTTGTCCGCCTGACTGGACAGACAGGCGAGCTCAGCGAAGTTAAGACCACTTTCACATCGGTATACAAACCTGCTGGATATTTGTGGCCAAATTGCGTACCTTTGCACCCTCAAATCTCAGCAAATGGACAAGATTATTTTAAAACCGAAACGGGACGAGTCGCTTCGCCGTTTTCACCTGTGGATTTTTTCGGGTGCAGTTAAAAATATAGAAGGTAAACCGGCAGAAGGTGATGTTGTGGAAGTTTGTTCCGCCCAGGGCGATTTTCTGGCTGTGGGGCATTATCAACCAGCTGGTTCCATCACCGTGCGGGTGTTGTCGTTTACACAACAGCCTGTCGACCGCGGTTTTTGGAAAAACAAACTACAGCAGGCATATATCCTGAGGCAAAGCATAGGCTTAGCCGGTAGCCCCGATACAAACGCTTATCGTCTGGTTCATGGCGAAGGCGATGGAATGCCGGGACTAATCATTGATATTTATAACCGCACGGCCGTTATCCAAGCACATACGGTAGGAATGTACCGTCAACGGCACTTATTGGGCGAATTGCTGGTTGAAATCTACCAAGGACAATTAACAACAGTATACGATAAAAGCGAAGCCACAGTGTTCGCACACGATCATGCCGCGAATAGTTATTTATACGGACAAATGCCCGATGATCATGTTTTTATGGAATATGGCAACCGTTTTACGGCAGATTGGGAAAACGGGCAGAAAACAGGTTTTTTCATCGACCAGCGCGACAACAGGCGGTTGGTTGAACAATACGCCAAGGATAGAACTGTATTAAATATGTTTGGTTACACGGGTGCTTTCTCGGTATATGCTTTGCGGGGCGGCGCCCGGGAAGTGCATACTGTGGATAGTTCGCAAAGGGCTATCGAAGCGGCCAACCATAATGTTGCGCTCAACTTTCCCGGCGATACACGTCACCAGACAATAGCAAGCGATTGTTTTGATTTCCTGAACGGGATGTCACCTGTTTATGACCTGATGATCGTCGACCCACCCGCATTTGCCAAAAACCAGCATGCCCTCAAGAATGCACTGCAAGCCTACAAACGATTGAATGCGAAAGCACTGGCTGCGATCCGTCCCAATGGATTGTATTTTACTTTTTCCTGTTCGCAGGTGTTTACCAGGGAGCAATTCCGGTCGGCTATTTTTTCGGCCGCAGCCATTGCCCACCGGCAGGTACGCATCATCCACCAACTGACCCAACCGGCCGATCATCCGGTAAACATCTATCATCCCGAAGGTGAGTACCTGAAAGGATTGGCGTTGTTTGTGGAATAGGTATCAATATCTGCATACGTTCCGTTCATTTTTTATAAATTTGTAAAATTTAAAAATCTTCGTTATGTCATTTCTCACAGATAAAATTTTGTTTGAAGGGCTTACTTTCGACGATGTGTTATTGGTTCCGGCATACTCCGAAACGTTGCCCCGCGAAGTTGACTTGTCTACGCCGTTTTCGCGTAACATCATGCTCAATGTTCCCTTTGTTTCCGCAGCGATGGATACGGTTACCGAATCGACGATGGCCATAGCAATGGCGCGTGAAGGAGGTATCGGTGTGATTCACAAAAACATGAGTATCGAAGAGCAGGCTAAACAGGTGAAGATAGTGAAACGCGCGGAAAACGGGATGATCTACGATCCAGTAACCATTGATGTGGAGGCTACCGTGGGACAAGCCAAGCACCTGATGCAAGAATTCAAGATCGGTGGGATACCGGTGGTGGATGGACAGCATGAGTTGGCAGGCATTGTTACCAATCGGGATTTGCGGTTCGAAAACGATCTCCGGAAACCTATTTCGGATGTGATGACCAAGGAGAATATTATCACAGCAACGGCAGGTGCCGACCTTGAAAAAGCTTCCGAAATCCTACAGCGTTATAAGATTGAAAAACTCCCGGTGGTGGACGATCATAACCGCCTGATCGGCTTGATTACATATAAAGATATTACCAAAGCCAAAGATCGTCCCAATGCCTGCAAGGATGAATTCGGACGTCTGCGGGTGGCTGCTGCAGTGGGCGTCACTTCCGACACGATTGATCGTATCGAAGCCTTGGTGAAAGCCGATGTAGATGCAGTCATTATCGATACTTCGCACGGACACCATATCAATATTATTGACACGCTCAGGAAAGCGAAATCGTATTTCAAAACCATTGATATCATTGCCGGCAACATTGCTACAGGCGATGCTGCGAGGGTTTTGGCAGAGTCGGGTGCCGACGGGGTGAAAGTGGGCATCGGCCCGGGTTCCATCTGTACTACCCGTGTGATTGCCGGTGTCGGCGTTCCGCAGTTATCCGCCATTTACGACGTGTCCGAAGCCATCAGAGAGTTTCATATCCCGGTAATTGCCGACGGCGGATTGCGCTATTCAGGCGATATCGTGAAAGCATTGGCGGCAGGGGCGCACAGCATTATGGCCGGTTCGTTGTTGGCTGGAGTAGATGAATCGCCCGGTGACACCATCATATATAATGGCCGGAAATATAAATCGTACCGTGGAATGGGTTCCATCGAAGCTATGCAGAAGGGCTCGCGCGACCGTTATTTCCAGGATATGGAAGACGATATCAAAAAGTTAGTGCCCGAGGGTATCGAAGCGCGTGTACCATACAAAGGTACATTAACCGAAGTGGTATACCAGTTGATCGGCGGATTACGTGCCGGGATGGGTTATTGTGGCGCTCCTGATATCGAAACTTTGCATTGTGCCAAGTTTGTACGTATTACCAATTCGGGTATTGAAGAAAGCCATCCGCACGATGTAACCATTACCCGCGAGGCGCCTAATTACAGCCGTTGATGGCTAAAATTTGAGATATGTCGGCTTAATACAATTGTTTTATTTCTTTGTATTCGAGTTTTGATTTTACAATTTCTAATATTTTGTCATATCCATCAATACCTGTTTCTTTCTTCTCAAAAAGAAAAGAATTTATTAGTGAATTATCCAGAATCAGAATCAAATAATTTTTGTATGTGGAGTAATTCGTAAAGACTGACCAGTTGAATTCTACTTTCTTTTCTTTATCCGTGTATTTTACCGATTCATCCGAAAACTCATAGGTGCAATCCATCTTTACAGAATCATATTTCTCAGCAACATCTTTTATTTTGTGAGTGTATTTTTGTTTTGAGGATATCCTCGAGTAAATAAGGAGCAATGTTAAAAGTGAAAAGATAATACCTATAAACAAATATAAATTTGTCGGTTCTTCTTCAGTTCTTGTTATCATCCAAATGAACAAGACAGCTATTGATGCGATCGAATAGTTGATCAGTTGTTTGCGGTTTTTCCTGTTACGAATTTCCCACCTTATCAGATATGAACGGATAAAATCGTCTTTATCAAAGGGAAAGTCAATTTTGAAGCTATCCATGTTATTTTATTTTACTTTGTTTGTGAACTACATCACGTGGTTACAAAGTTAATAATTATACCATGCTAATTTCAAATGCTACCTTATATTGAATGTATATTATTTATATACAAATAATTACGGCGATCGAGATAAATATGAGAACAATTGTCTGCTATCAGATAACGGCAACATGCTTAGTAATTCATTTCTCAGGAAGGATGACAAAATAACATTCCCATCTTTTTTTGACAGGATTAACATGATTTACAAGATTATTCGCATCTTGTAAATCATGTTAATCCTGTCAAATGAGTAAATTATTTTGTCTTCATCACTTATCCAGAGCTTTCAACAAATTCTTGCTTTCTTCATCCTCAGGGTGGTATTTCAGCAGTTCTTTTACTTGCCGCAAGGTTGCCGTATGATCGTTACGCCTAAGGTAATGTGAAATCAGCGCCTTCTGGAAATCAATGTTATCAGATTGTACAGAAACAGCCCGTTGCAACGCTTTTACAGCTTCATCCGGACGTTGCAACTGGTCGAGCAGCAAGCCGAGATTATATGAAATACGCGGGTTGTGCGGAATTTCATCCTGGGCAACAGTGAGGTATTTCACGGCTTCGTCGTAGCGTTGCATTTCCACTTCGAGCAGACCCAGCGAGTAGTAAGAATCCCACTGTTCAGGATTCACCTCGATGACCCGTTTGAGCAGTTTTTCAGCCTTGTCGTTTTGTTGCAGGCCGTTGTACAACGTGGCAAGGTTTGCCATTGCAGGGAAGAAACGGTCATCGATGTTGATGGCTGCGGTGTATTGCTTGATGGCTTCGTCTGTTTTTCCCTGGTTGGCATACATGTTGCCGAGGTTGTAACGCGAACTCGGGAAATCGCCAAGATATTCCTGTACAGCTACATATTCGGCCAATGCCTTTTCGTAAGCTTTCTTATCGGATGCAGGAATGCGATCGACAGGGATTTGCGTGAGTGTCCGGGCGGCCTGCGTTCGTACCGCCTTGATGGGATCGTAGAGCATCGGCGTGACGTACGTCAGGTATGTTTCTACGCTGTTGCCGGGAAATACGGTCAGCGCCGTATGGCGGATCAATGGATCGTGGTGTTGCAGGCTTGCAAAAATCAGCGAATCCTGTTTTGCCGATGTGTAGGACGCCAGTAACTCAATGGCAGTGGCACGTACCAGCGTGGGCACCAAATCGTCTTCGATTAGGTTGATCAAACCCTTGTCGGCTCCCGGATGGTGGCGTTGTGCAGCGTAGAAATCTGTCCCGAAGTGTGGCCGGTAGCGTTTACCGTACCATTTAGCCACGTGGGCATCAGCCCATTGCGGCGTCTCGTTGGCATGGCAATAGGTGCAGGCATTGGGCGAACCGGTGGCGATGGTCAGGTCGGGACGCGGGACGCGATAGCTGTGGTCGTGGCGGTAGTCGTTGCCCATGTAATACGTACCCACCATGTGGCAATTGATACATTCGGTGCCGGAACCAACCTCCCAACGGCGTCCGTTCTTCGAAACAACCGCCTGACCCGCGCCGCTGTATTTGTGGTGGTGGTGTTCGGGTGTATCGTACAATGCAGCCCGGTGGCATTGGGTGCATATCCTGTTGCCTTCGTATTTCTTTTTTGCACTGTGTACATCGTGGCAATCGGTGCATTTCACATTGTTTTTGTACATCTTCGTCTGTACAAACGAACCATAGATATAATCCTCGTCCAATACTTGACCGTCCGGGTAATACAGGTCGCGGCGCAGGAGGCTCGGCAGCATGTGGTTTATCAGGTACATATCGTCTGCATTCACGTCGTAATCCTTGATAGCTGAGCGGCGGGCATGGCATCGGGCACACATATCAACCATCTGTTGCGATGTAATGTTGCTGGTGACAAATTCCAGGCCGTATTGACCGTCCATAGGCCGCGAACCTTCGGGCAACCGAGCCCATTCCAAGTGTTTGGATGCCGGTCCGTGGCAAGCTTCACAACTCACATCTATTTCCGACCATGTAGTTTGGTATGTGCCCGAAGCCATATTGTAACCTTTCCGCAAGTTGGTCGAATGACAATCGGCACACATCGAATTCCAGTTTTGTCCGTGGTTGGTCCAGTATAGCCAGTTATCAGGCCGGATGTCCTGTCCGGGATACATAGCAGGAACAAGGTGGAACCAGCAGCCTTTTTCGCTGTTCCAAGCCAATGGCAAGCATTGGTAACGGCCACCATCGAATGGTACTAAGTATTGCTGCAATGGCGTGACGCCAAAGACGTATGCGATTTCGTAATCGGCCATTTTACCGCTTTCGCCGGCAGTATGGACAATATATTTACCATTTCGTTTGAAGAACTTGCTCACAACGCCGTTCCATTCGTATTCGGCATTGTTAAAATCGCCCAGCACGGTGCTGTCAGTGGCGTCATCCATTGCCAAATCATGATGTGATCCATTGTAGAGGCGACACTCATTCTGGTGGCATTCGGTACAGGTCTCTCTTCCCACGAAAGTGGCTTTGCCGTCCGTATCCGGCAACGACTCCGGAAAGATGATGTAGCGGAACAGAAAGTATGCCGGCAGGATGATAATGATGGCATCCACCGCCCAAAGGCCTAATCGCTTCCACTGTTGGTTGGTCATTTTTCAGATATTTTATGTTAAAGCCTGAAACGGTAAGATGCGCTGGCAGAGCGATCATCGCTACATTTTTGTATGCAATTAGCCATATGCCGCTTGTTTTTTATCGAAATAGTTGCGTTGCACGGGGCGAGCCACATCTACGGTGATCTTTCCGCCTTTGATGCGCACTGGGAAGTAATCCATCGGCCGCGTGGCAGGCGAGGCTACGATGTTGCCCTTGATGTCGAAGGCTGACGAATGGCAGGGGCAGATGAACCGTTTTGAAGGGTTGTCCCATTGCACGGAACACCCCAAGTGCGGGCAAGCCATCGACAAGGCGATAAAACCGCCGTCGGTCATGCGTGCCAGGTAGAATCCGCCTTTGCGGAAATAAGTTACTGAATTTTCCTGGTAATCTTTAATGTGTCCGGAATCCACCGGTTGCGACAATGCTTCGCCTTCCGGCTTTTTCCTTCGCCCGAATCCTAAAAAAGCAATAGTGATAGCAATTGTTTCAAGGATGATCACTCCGCTGATCCAATTGCGCCCGGTTCGGAAGAAACTTCTCCGCGAAAGCTGCGTTTCAACGGGCTGCGTTGTAATGCTGTTGTTCTTTTTTTTCACAACCATAATAGATTCATGTTTTCACCACGGAAGAGCGCGCCTATTACAGATAGTACCACGAATGATACCATCGCAAATATAAATATTATTTGAATAGTTTCGGCCATGGATGTCTTCTTTTTTGTTCGGAAATACCAAAATAATATTGCAAACACTGCTACCAATACCAAAAAGGGCACCAGACCCAGGAATATTTTCCCGGTGGTGGAACCGGTTGTTGCGAAAATTGTCCGGCAAAGATCGCTAATGGTTACCAATACCGGAGTAACGATCAATGCGATCACTACCGCTTGCCAACCATATTTTTTCCCTGTCGGGGAGATAAAAAGCACAGCCGTTTCGGATGCGTCGTTTCGGATGTAGGCAACACCGACAAGCGCAACCAGTATGGAGAATGGTAATACGAATGCTCCAACAGGCGGGACATGTAGCAACAATTCCTGGAAACCCATGAAGTACCACGGTGCTTTTACCGGGTTAGGACTTTGCATAGGATTGGCCAGGTCGCCGAGCGGTGCGCTGAATACTGCGGAAACCAACACCACCACAGCAACTAAGATGGCCGTCACCACACCTTCGCGAAGCACCAACTGCGGCATGGTATCCGTTTTTTCCTGCATGTATTCCTGCGGGAGTAGAATACCGCCTGCTTTTCGAATTTTCCAGAAATGGTAAAGTAACAGTATGAAAATGATTGCCGGGATGACGGAGGTATGCAAGGTGTAGAAATTGATCATGGTCTGGTTGCCGATGTCGTGCCCGCCAACAACCGTTTCGTACAGCCATTCGCCGACAAGTGGTGTGTATTTGAGCATGTGAGTCCCGACGCGTGGTGCCCAGTAGGCCACCTGATCCCATGGTAAAAGATATCCTGTGAAATTGCCCAACACCACCAGTACCAACAATGCAGTACCAATATTCCAATTGCTACGTCGGGGCGGGACAAAAGCCCGGGTAAAAAAAACACGGAGCAAGTGCAGAAAAGTCGTAATGAGCATCCCTACCGCCGACCAATAGTGGACGTTACGAATCAGGGCTCCGAAAAAAACATGATGCTGGATATATTGTATGGATTGGTATGCTCCGGCAGGCGAAGGTACATAATAGAAGCGGAGCAAAATTCCTGATAATATCAACAAGATGAAGAAAATCAACGTCATACCGCCCAATCCAAAGGTATGCGAGAAACGCAGCGCTTCGGCGGGTAGCCTACGGGGATGAATATGTAACAGGAAATTTGATTTCATCAGGTGTTCTTTGGTATGAGGATAACAAAAATTTCCAATTTTTGTTGAAGCTAATTCCAATTTTTTATAAAAACATGCTGCAAATGTATATTTTTTTGATGATAAAACGCTTTTTTCTATTTCTAAGAAAGGTTGGTTAATGCTCTATTGATTAACCGATACACGCACTATTTGCGAGGCACAATACCTGCTTTTTCAACAATCAGGTCGGCTATCAGTTCCAATAACAGCTTTTCGCCATAACAATCAATTGTGTCGAGGGTATCATCAACCGTGTGGTATTGCTTATGTATTCCCGTAGTGAATGAGGCCACCGATACTAACCTGTCATAAAACGGCACGTAGTCTGTATTACGAGGTTGGTTGGGCGGAAAAACAGGATTGACGCCTGGATGGGATTTGCCTAAATCCGCAATAAGCTCTTCCAATGCGGGATCGGGAAAACCTGTATTTACACACACTTGTTCCGTCAAATCCAACCGGCCAATCATATCCATATTCACCATTAACGTAATTTTTTTGTAATTGATCGGCATATGCTCACAAAAATAGTTGGAGCCCAGCAACCCTTGTTCTTCGGCACCGAAAGCAACAAACAAAACAGTTCTTTTTAACCGGTTTTCAGAAACTAATTTTTCGGCAAGCTCCAATAAACCGGCCACACCAGAGGCATTATCATCAGCCCCCCTGTACATACGCGAAGATCTTACTCCCATGTGATCATAATGGGCGCCTACTATGATGTATTCATCTTTGAGTTCGGGGTCATTCCCTTCCAAGTACGCAACCACATTCCGCGAATGCACCGAATCCTGCTTCATACAAATGGCCCCGCCTACCTTTACCGGTATCCGGGTATACCAATGATTTGTTGTATCTTGGGTCTTATTTAATACTTCAAAAGTGGTCATCCCGATATACTTAAACAAACTATCGGCGGTTTTTCGCGAGATCCGGATTAATGGAATGCCGGTAGACCCAAGCAGGTATGAGCGAGGAACAAGCGTCCCGTTTGACACGCTGTCGATATTGATGGACAAAACCCCTACCGCTCCATTCTTCTGTGCATTTCTACATATTGCGAATAAATCCTCTGCATGTTGTGTGTTAGGATTGAATCGATCACCTTCAAACATCATAATCCATTGATTTTTAACATCAATGCCTTTGTAGTTGTACATGTTGCAAAAAAAGGTCACTTCTCCCGAAGCATTCATAGAATCGGCAACTATTCCCGGCCTGAAATCGTCCTCAAAAATACCGGTAAAACTTCCGAAAGTCAACGAGCAATCTTGAAACTCACGTCGACCCTGGTAAGAAAACAACTGGTCGTATCCTCCGGGAAAATACTTCAATCCTAATTCCTTGAATTTGCGTTTGATATACCGGGCAGCTTTGATTTCACCTACGGTTCCGGCTTTACGACCTTCCAATGAATCGGAAGCCAGGACACTGATATGATAATGAATATCCTCAGCAGTAATGTGAACCACTGTACGATAATTCAACGGTGCATCAATGACAATATTCCGGTTTTTCAATTGCCAGGCTGCAAATATTGCCCCGAAAATAACGACAACTAATATGAATATTTTAATTATTTGTTCCTTCATCGGGAATTGCCATTAATGTTCGCAAATATATGAATGTTCTGTAAAAAATTCGATAATTTTGTCAATTACTTATACTATATTTGAAGTCTAATTTTCAATGTTATGAAAGCATTCCTCAGATCAAACTTCTTTTGGGCAAAGGTTTTACCTACCGTATTTTTTTGTGTATTGATAGCCGGTATACTATATCCTTCCGGGTTCATAGGTGGGGCTGTTTTCGGCACTCTCCTGATAACCGTTCTCTTGTTGAACCTGTATATAAAGAAAAATTGGATAAGCCTGATGTTGGGCGTTATCTTTACATTGATATTCTTCTACCTGGTATTTGCGGTTCTTTCGGAGCACAGTGAATTTCCGGATGGTACTACATTCGAAGCAATGCGGCTTCTCCTCTTAGGGCTTGCCTTATGTGTTTCGGCAATGGTTATGGGGCTTTTAATGTGTGTTCCGTTCAGGCGCAACAAGATGATCGAATAGTATATATCTTTCTGTATAAAAGCATATTAACCTCTTTGAGAACGCATCGCTATCGCTCGCAATGACATTAGCAACACTACATAAAACCGACGCAAATTTTGCAAATAAAAAAACATGATTACCTTTGTTTTGTGATGAGATCCTATCGACATATCCTCCCAGCAGTAGTGGTTGGATGCTTGTTGGTTGCCTGTGGAGGTCCGGGCAGTACCAGCGGGACAGGTTCGGTGCGACCTGCAATTAGCGGTAATCAGCCGGTACAGGCAACCGATTCATCTCATACTACTGAAAACATAGATTTGATGACCATGCAGGAGCTCCGCCTCTTGCGTAGTTCGGTGTATGCAAAGCATGGTACGCTATTTTACGAAAGCGACCTGCGAAGATACTGGCGCAAAAACACAACATGGTACGACACATTATCGCGTTCGCAATATGTCAAACAGCTTGCAAGCGAGTTAACTCCCGACGAACAAACGTTGGTGAACAGGGTCGATAACCGGATGGTGCAATTACGACTGGAAAATTATATCCGTACAGATTACGATACCACTGCAAACATCCTGAATATTGTAAATATGTTCCAATTCGGGGAAATAACCCGGCAGGAGGTTATGGACGACCTGGCTGTGGATAATTTCGCGATGGTATCCGATTCTTTACCCCAATTATTCCAAGTATACCAGCGGAATGATTCGCTTCAAATTCCCAATTTTGTTACTACCGATGTGGTGGTTCAACTCTCGCATGTATATGAAACCTACCTGTTGCGAACGGTGGAAGAACGGTACTTCGCCCCGATGTTGGCCGAACTTTGCCTGGCGCTTTACAATGCTTCGGTTGACCAAGCAAACAAAGCCACCAAGGAAGATGTAAAGGATATGGCCGCCTTTAATGCAGCATTTTTCGCTATCCCATACAACCTGCTTACCGGCAAATCGTTGAAAGTACCGGGCGATTACCAAACCACTGCAGAGGAAGAATTAGCCTACATTGCCCAACAGGAAAGCCACCGACCATCGCTCATAGAGATCAAAGCCGATTTCGATTACAGCGCTTTCAAACCGTATGGTCATTACACGCGTACAGCTGAACTGCGCCGGTATTTCAAAGCGTGGAAGTGGTTGCAATTAGCGCCCTTTTGCAGCGATAACAAAACACAGTTACAACGGGCCGTCCTGGTTGCGGTGGCGTTTCAAACCGCCAAAACCAAATCCGGTGCTTCCGCGATGGACGTGTGTGCGCGCTTGTCCGGAGCAATGGATTGGTTTACCGGTCAACCTGCCTACATTTCAATACTTGATGTGGCGTTTTTGCTGAAAAAGGAACGCATCACAAATGTCACTGCCGCATTGGATGTTAAGTTATTAGGCAAAGTAAGCGTTATGATCGATAAGGCAACTCCAAACAATACTCCTGCCGTAAAATATCCTGCCGCCTGCCGGGATGGAATTTATTTCGTACCTCAGCCCGCTAACGCAGACGAAGAGGTGTTGCAAGCAATGGCCGACCCTGCACCCGATTCAAAAAGACCTTTCCCGAAAGCGCTGGACGTACTTGCCGCTTTCGGGTCGCAACCGGCATTCGACAAGTTATTCCTCGATGACCGTGAAGATACTGTTTGGATGGCTTATCCTGATCAAATGGCAAAAATGACGGAACGAGCGCGTCATTTCAAGGATTGGAATGCCTCATCGTATAACAAACGCCTCGAATGCATGCTGGTTCTGCAGCAGAAACCCCGGAATAGTCCCGTATTTGCACAAAAGCAAGCATGGGACCGGAAAAAACTCGAGACATCTTCGGCATTGTGGGTTAAAATGAAACACGATGTGTTGCTCTACGGCGTCATCCCCGATCACCCGGAACCGTTGAGTGCAGTACCCCCAGCCGACAGCATCCCGGAGCTGACCATAGGATATGTGGAGCCTGCTCTCCCTTTCTGGACCAAACTACGCGAATGGCTGGAACTGACGGACAAAACGCTGAAAAAATACCAGCTAACAACAGATACTTTAACCGCCTATTCGGCACGCCTTCACCGGTACATCGCACTGATGGAGGATGCTGCGCGCAGGGAACTGAACAACGAACGCCTTCCTGATGAAACCTACCGGTTCATAGCGCATGTTGGCGATAGTATCCGGCAACTTACATTAGCAATGATAGAGCCAAAGATCGACCGTTGGGATTGGACGGCCGGAACCGACAAGACTGTAGCTGTATTTGAGAAGGTATTCCAGCGCGACATAACAGGAAACCCTTCGAATGGCGCCCTGTATGCTGCTACCGGCAATATCAACCACTTATACGTGATCGTGGAGATCGACGGTTACTTATATCTTACCAAGGGAGCCGCATTCAGCTATGATGAATTTTCCATGCCAAAAGGACGGGATTTAAAGGATGAAGATTGGCAGGAAATGAGAAGAAAACAGCGACAGGTGACGAATGACGAGTGACAAGCAAATCAGATTCATCCGGTTAAAAGATCCGTGTCAATCTGTGTCATCCGTGTCATCTGTGTTCCATTTGACAGAAAAGAGGAATATTTTTTTGAGAAAAACGCAAAAATTACTACTTTTGTAGGCATACCTCTTCGAATAACGAATAACACAATTCCAGGAGTTCGCCTTCTAAATTCTTGTTTCGTGCACAGGAAAAATCATGAGAATGATTGGTGTTTTGCGAAGCCCGCCTGAATGACGAAGTCGGACAGGCTAATATATTAACCATATAAAAAAATGAAATCATGAAGTATCAATCGTACCAGCTTCATAACTATACGTCGATTGAAGGGATTAGCAAGCTGTCGGCTGCCGACCGCAAGGCTATTGAAATTACCGGGCGGGTGCTCCCGTTTAAGGCCAACAATTATGTTACCGGCGAGTTCATCGACTGGGACAATATTGCCGAAGACCCGATCTTTACACTTTGCTTTCCGCGCAAGGAAATGCTGCAAAGCATGCACTTCGAACAAGTGGAACAGTTGGTAACCAACGGAGCAAGCGATGCACAGATAAAGGAAACTGTAGAAGCTATCCGCCAAACGCTGAACCCCAACCCGGCCGGACAACACCTGAACGTGCCCCGTATCGGTAATATCAAACTCAACGGGGTACAACACAAGTACCGCGAGACGGTACTTTTTTTCCCGAGTCAGGGACAAACCTGCCACGCTTATTGTACTTTCTGTTTCCGCTGGCCGCAGTTTTCAGGCATGGACGGGATGAAATTCGCCATGAAGGAAGTAGAATTACTAACCAAATACCTTAGAAAGCACCGGGAAGTAACCGACTTGCTGTTTACCGGCGGCGATCCGCTCACGATGAGTAGTTCACGCATTGCCGAGTATGTGGATGCCCTGCTCGACAACCGTTTACAAAACATACAAACGATCCGTTTCGGTACCAAAGCCTTTTCCTACTGGCCTTACCGTTTCCTCACCGACCACGATTCCGACGACCTGATGCGTGTGTTCGATAAGATTGTACGTTCGGGCAAAAACTTAGCCATTATGGCACACTTCAACCACCCGGTGGAACTGTCAACCAATGCCGTGCAGGAAGCCATACGCAGGGTACGGTCTACAGGCGCACAGATACGTACGCAATCGCCGGTGCTCGATCATATCAATAATAAACCCGAACTGTGGGCGGAAATGTGGCGCAAGCAAGTGAACCTCAACTGCATCCCCTACTATATGTTTGTTGCAAGGGACACCGGTGCCAAGGATTATTTCGATGTGCCTCTGGTTGATTGCTGGAATGTTTTCCGCAAGGCATACCAGCAAGTGAGCGGGGTATGCCGCACTGTACGCGGACCGAGCATGAGTGCCACGCCGGGTAAAATACAGATATTAGGTGTAAGCGAAGTCCGGGGCGAAAAGGTTTTCGTACTTCGTTTCCTGCAAGGACGTAATCCCGATTGGGTCGACCGGCCGTTCTTCGCTAAATTCGACCCCAAGGCCAGCTGGCTCAATATGTTGGAACCGGCTTTCGACGAACCAAAATTCTTTTTTGAAGACGAACTGGAAGCGCTTTACCACGATGATTACCGGCGTAGCGAAGCGGAGAATTTCGAATAAGACAGGATTACAGGATTTGCAGGATTAACATGATTTTTCCTGTTAATCCTGCAAATCCTATAATCCTGTCAAAATATTTACAAATCAAATAATTCTACTTTACATTATCAATAAGATAAACTATTATTTTACTGTTACATTGTAAACAAAATCGTTTATCACGATACCCTCTTTGATTTCTCTTTTGGGATTGGTCACAATATCCTCTTGCGTAACTTTTCTACCATTAATCACCACATTCTCAATCAGCACATTGTTGATCGCATGATCGGCATCAAAACCGAGAAATTCAAACTCCTTATGGAGCGGATATCCCGAATTATTTACCGTAATGTTCCTGAAAACCACATCTTCTATATGACCGCGCTCGACGTCAGTGGTCCAAACTGCAGTGTTGATCCATAGTGAAGCAAATTTAACCGATTCTTCAATCCGGATATTTTCGAACCGCACGTTCTTGATCACGGCCTTGTCGGTATGGTAAATACGTAGTGTCCATTCGCGTCCGTGGTCGCCGATAATGTCACAGTCTTCAAATAATACGTCCTCTACGTTCCGGGTGAGTTCAGCCCCAATACTCAATGCATGGGCAATCTCGTTATAAAGAACGCATTTGCGAACATGGATACGACCCGCATCCTGGTTGGATCCCCTCAATGTTTTTACCACAATAAGGTCATCCCATGTGCGCAAGAAACTGTTTTCCACCAATACATCCAGACTCGAATTGATATCTATACCGTCAGAATTGGCACGATGACCAAAAAGTTTCAGATTGTTGATATGTACATTGTTACAATCACGTAAAGACACCGTCCAGGTGCTGGAATTACACAAGGTAACTCCTTCCAGTTTAAAACCATCGACAGTAACACTCATCGTTTGGCGCCCCTGTGTACGTGGCACCCGCCCCTGGTCGAATATCCCACGTCCGCGAAAAGTAATGTTCTTTCCCTTGATGACGAAAGATGCTCCTCTGTGGCCTGTTTCTTCTTCCGGTAAGACGCCCCTTACGACAGCTCCGCCTGCAATGTAAATGGTTTTATTGTCGCCAACAACGGATACGGAGGTGATTTCATGAATACCGGGACCAAAATAAATCACATTTGGATCGTTTGGATCGGGAATA
>JAVBSH010000233.1:0-7501 GCA_031547085.1 Bacteroidales bacterium | reverse complement strand
ATTCAAAGAACGGATAATGTCATTTTATAAAGATATCGGGCAATATGCCGATGAGTTGAGGGAACGAATCAATTTTAATTTCCAAACCTTCGAGGAGGTGACAACTTAAAATCCGAAAACCACTTTCACTTTAGTATAATTTGTCCATATTTTTACTATTTTAGAGTTAAAAAATCGTCGGCAAAATTACCGTTGTGATTTACTCTAAAATTGTAGAAAAACGACATCCTTTCCGGGTATCGCTATATTGTTCAGATGATGAAGGATTATTTTGTCTGCACCTTACTTATTCATCGTTTTAGCGACCGGGAAGAACATATCATACTGCGTAATACCGCATTTTTTCATCATTTCGAAACAATATTCGAGTTTTCCGATATCCGGTGTGCCGTTGTTGGTTCCGAATGCAAAACGTATACCAGCATCTTTGGCTGCACGGATAATTGCTTCGTGCGGAATTTTGTAACGTGCATTAATCTCCAATGCAATACCTTTTGCTACCAATGCGTCAATTACCTTTTGGATGCGCGGTTCTGTCCACAACTCATCGTAGTCGGGCATCATCTGGTCGGGAAGGAAAGTAGGATTCACATAAATATTGATCGGTTCTTCATTGAGTACTTTCACAATACGATCAACAATCAAATCCATGTAAGCTTCCTGATCGATATCAATCCAGACCTCTTCAGGAATCCAGAGACGGGTACGGCGGCCTTTATGATCCAGGAAAGTCAATGCATCGGTGAACACATAATCAAATTGTTCGCGTGCTTCCGGCGAGAAAGTGGTCGTCCATTCGCGGCCTTCGCCCTGCATAGCCATAAAACAGGGAAGATTACGGGTCGTATCCAGGAATGTATAGATATCGTTGTCGGAAGTTACCGGGAACCCGATACCGCAATTCGGGGCAATACCGTAGTAAATACCGATCTTGCGCGAATGGTCCATTGCTTGGCTCTGGTTCCAACCTTTCAGGTGGACGTGGAAATCAATGACCGGAAAATTGGCCTGTTGCAGGCGGATGATCTCATCATTTTGTTCGTTGACGGTGTCCGTCCGTTCGGGTTGTTCCCTGTCGAGTAGTGGCATTAGCTGAATGTTGCTGAATTTGATGGTTTTATTCGTATAATTTTCTAAAACGAACGAACCTTGTGCAATTAACTTACCCTTATTATCTTCTGTCCGGTATGGAGCATCAGGTTCAACATAATCCACTACCAGGATATTATTAATCCTCACAGTAATATGTTTACCAACCACTTTTACATGTAGGGCAAACCATTTATTGTCGGTCGTCATGCTTTTGTAGATATTCCGTACCGATGCAAGGCTACCGGTTTTGCGGTGTTCCTCGCTGGTGGGCGTGTTATTGATAAGCACCTGATAACCGGATTCCAGTCCTGAGTGAAACCATAAGCCGGCAACAGCCTCCGGGTCGGTTTTCACATTGGCGGTAAGTTCAAAGTTTTTGAATTTGGCATCATGCACTTTGCCTGTATAGTATAGTGTGCCTTTCCCTTTCAGGATCAAGGTGTCACCATCCTGGGCAACCAACTTTTTGTCGCCATCGACTTTCCAACCACCCAGTGACCAACCGGGCATGATTGATACCCACTGGCCGGTATAATCTTTATTACATGCAATCGACATGACGGCAATGATTACAACAAACAGATATTTTAATGTTTTCATTTTTATGTAAAATTCAAAAATTAACGATGTTAATATGTTTAAAACGGTTTAAGGGATCAGACTCAATACTTTGATTAACAGGTCGGCAAAACGTTTTACCGAAGGGATATGAAGCTGTTCGCTTGGCGAATGTGCATTTTTGATGGTCGGCCCAAAGGAAATCATATCTAATTGGGGATATTTTTCGAGAAACAACCCGCATTCCAGGCCTGCATGTATAGCTTTTACCTCCGGTTTCCGGCCGAAAAGATCCTCGTAAGCCTTTGTGGTGATTTCCAGGACAGGCGATTTGGGATTCGGCGTCCATCCCGGGTAACCATCCGAGCTTTCTACCTTGGCTTCCATCATGGCAAAAATACGGCGGACACGCTTGTTGATGCTTGTCTTGGCTTCTTCCCTGTCGCTCCGTTGACTGGTGGTGATCACTACTTTATTTCTTCCTTTAAACCTGATGGATGCTATGTTGGTTGATGTGCTCACTAAGCCGGGTATGGTATCGCTCATCGCAATCACACCCGACGGACACAGCGCCAATGCATTCAGCAGGCACGACTGGTTTACGATATCCATGATATAAGGCGGCATATCGCACCGTTCGAGCGAAAAGTTGAAATCGGGCGATGTGGATATCAGCGCCTCCCTCCACAGTTGAGCTTCGCTGGTGCAGTATGCTTCAAAATCGGTTAGGTAATGTTCGTGCACCAGCACCACTGCCGATGCTTCGCGTGGAATAGCATTGCGCAGGTTGCCGCCTTCAAAACGGCTGACAGATATCCCGAACAGGCTGGATGCATCCAACAGAAGGTGGTTGAGGATTTTGATCGCATTCCCGCGCCGTTTATTAATATCGTCGCCCGAATGCCCGCCTGTCATCCCGCTGATCGCTAAATTGTACGCAATTGTATTTGGGGGAATATCACTTTTCTCGTATGCAAGCGTTGCTACCGTGTCGATACCGCCTGCGCAACCGATAAACAGTTCACCTTCATCCTCCGAGTCGAGGTTGATTAGCGTATTACCTGTCAGGAAGCCGCTTTGCAGCGCTTTGGCTCCTGTCAGTCCTGTTTCTTCATCGACAGTGAAAAGGGCCTCGATCGGACCATGAACCAGTTCCTTATCTTCCAAGACAGCCAGCATTGCAGCCACACCGATCCCGTCGTCTGCTCCCAATGTCGTGCCACGAGCCTTCATCCAGTCGCCATCAACATAAAAATTAATCGGGTTGGTATTGAAATTGTGCCGTATGTTGCTGTTTTTCTCACAAACCATATCCAAATGGCTTTGCAGGATTACCGTTGCCCGGTGTTCCATCCCCACGGTTGCGGGTTTGCTGATCAGGATATTACCTGCTGCGTCCTGTTTGCAGGCCAATTGTTGCCCGGCAGCAAATTGCCGGATATAAGCGCAAATTTTTTCCTCTTTTTTCGAAGGGCGCGGAATACGGCAAATCTCTTCGAAGTAATACCAAATCCTCGTTGTTATGTCTTTCACTATCAGTTATTATCTATTTAATTATTTGGTGTGGGACTAAAAAATCGACGTAATTTCACTGATACCCACACCCAACACCTTTTCGGATATTTTGTTCAGGATAGCTTCATCACCGGCAAAGTGGAATACCGTATGATCGTGTTGCCATTGCTGGCGAGGGCCTAGGAATAGGGCAGGGGAGGAGCTTTCCAGTTCATAGAAAGGCCCCATCTGACTTCCGTCGGCCAACGGTCCGTCATTATATGCGTTCACCGCATCGCCTTCGTAAGGTTTTTCCTGTCGCGGCCATTGCTGGTTGATATATTCCGCTTCGGCAAAAACAGGATATTTAACAATGGTCAACACTCCGTTTTCCGAATCGTAACTGCCCAGCACCGGCATCGCACGCCGTGGCGACAACCCGATCTTCGACCTTTTCCATCCGTCGGCTTTCAGGAATACCGCCTTATCGGTTACGCGGAGCCATTCGGGAGGGATTTCACCGAAATAACCGGTAGTGGCAACTTTGTCTGGTTCATGCTCATCACCTTGCCGGTAGGGCGCTACAATCGTTACGCCCGGGCCACATGCCAGCATATCGAGCATCCAGATACAAAGTCCGCCTGTAGATTTCGACCACGACACATTGTCTTTACTGGTCACCGTATTAAGTGTTTCGAATGCCACCGGAAACACTCCATCGACACTGATATCCAGCCTTTTCTCGATTTGCAGGCGGTCGAGCAGTTCCACCTTGCGGTCGAGTGTCAGGGTAAAATGTGTCCCCGAGTAATTTTGGAGATATACGTCCTTGGTAAAACTGGCGATGGTAGGCTCAAGACGTACCAATTCCCAAGGTTCGGTATCGAGTGATGCCGGGGTAAACCAGTTGTCGAAATCCATTCCGCCACCGGACTTGAAAAATATAGAGAACTGTCCGCCTTCGGGACCGATCCAGAAACGGTCTTCGCCGCCCAACGCATTGATGTGCGCACCGGATACAATATGATCGAAGGCATGGTAGTTGATCCATCCGAAACTTTTCCCCAACATTCCCTGGGCAGTGGATGTAAACACTTTACCCTGGAACTTGGCCGACAACGCTACCTGAGCATTGCCAACCGGGTCCTTTAGAACAACCAATCCGCTGTCTTTGGTTTTCAAGAATTGAAGGTCGAACCCGAATGTACCTTTTTCGAATGATTCCATGACTTGTTTTTTTGAGATGTGGTTACACGCAGCATACAATATTGCGAGAACGGCTAATCCCAAAACAGCTGCTTTTAACAGATTGATGGTATCCATAAGCTTGTTTTTCCGGACAGCCCGTCCATACATTTGCAAAGCTGCAACGAGTGCAGCTTTGTACTTATGCTTTCAGTTTTTTGATCAGGAATTCCAGCTTTTCGTATGTCTTTTGCGACACCGGAACCAATGGTAGGCGAAGAACATTCTGCGACAAACCGATGATTTCGAGTGCAGCCTTGATTCCGGGAGGATTACCTTCGACAAACAATGCTTCGAACAAGTCGAGCATTTCGTATTGCATGGCTTGGGCAACAGGATAATTGTTGGCTGCCGATTCGCGGATGATGGTAGCTACCTGTTTGGGAAACGCATTGGCCACCACTGATATGACTCCTTGTCCGCCAAGCGACATCAAAGGGAGCGATATGACGTCGTCGCCTGAAATGACTGAAAAACCATCCGGACGGCCTTTGATGATCTGCATCATTTGTGTCATCATTCCTGATGCTTCCTTGATTGCCACAATGTTATCCGACTCGCGTGCCAGCGTGAGCGTTGTTTCGGCAGTCATGTTGACGCCCGTTCGTCCCGGGACATTGTACAGGATCACCGGTACAGGACTTTTGGCTGCAATGGCTTTGTAATGTTTGATCAATCCGGCCTGGCTCGGCTTATTATAATATGGTGTAACCGACAACAAACCTGCTATTCCTTCGAAATCGGTCTGTTTGATGGTATTGACCACTTTTTCGGTTTCGTTGCCGCCAACCCCGATCACCACCGGCACACGCCCGGCTGCGGCATCGACCACATAACGGGCTACACGTTTTTTCTCGTCGCGCGACAATGTCACCGATTCGCCGGTGGTTCCCAACACGACAATGTAATCAACTTGCCCGCCGATGCAGTGGTTCACAATATTTCCCAATGCATCAAAATCTACTTTCTTGTCTTTCTTGAATGGTGTAACGATGGCCACACCTGTGCCTGTAAACAGCATATTTTATATAATGTATGGTTTATTCCGGATGTCGTAAATTCGACAGGTATACTTTCAGATTTTCCAAAAAATAATCAAGTGTTTTATTCTTTTTGACATCAATCATCAAATCGTAGCACGAATCATCGTCATGTGAAATGCCGACTTTGAATTTTGCCTGCGACAATTGGACGATGTATTCCAAAGGGAAATAGGAATTGATGCTGCAATTGATCAGCATGTCGAAAGGCTCGGTAATGAATTTGTCGGCTACAGGATTTTTGGGAATACAGAAAAAATCCAGATCGTTTTGGGTAATAAAATCAATCCCCTTCCAATACAAAAAATTGTCAGGTATCTTTTTCCCGTCAAAATACCCCAGCACCAGATATTTAATACCTTTCTGGGTAAGATATTGCAGAAAATCCTTCAAATGTCCGGTGCTCACCTCATCAGCGGTAGAGCACACCAAACCGACATACTTCGCCGAGGCAAAATCGAATAACATCTTTTGCCTTTTCATCTTCGCAATCTTCCTGCGGAGAAGCATATTACCTGTTTTGAGTCTTAATTTTTCGAGAAACACGGTATTCGGAGCGTCAAAATTTTTGTTCCACAAATCTACTGTTTTTTTTGCAAATACGAACAAACCATCCGAAAAAGAAAAAATCCGGAAGTCAACCGTTTTTTTATATCTTTGTTTGATAGATATATCAGAGTTAACCCAACAACGAATTTTATCGATCCAACCTATGAATGATTGTTTACCTTCGAAAGTCTTGCAATATTGTCCTTATTGCGGCCAAAAATCCTTCCGTGCGGGAGAAGAAAACTTTCTGCAATGCGATGTATGCCGGCGGAAGTTCTATATCAATGCATCGGCCGCGGTGGCATGTATCATCGAAAACCCACAGGGCGAAATACTGCTGACCCGCCGTCGGTTTGAACCGGCCAAAGGAATGCTCGATTTGCCGGGCGGATTTGTCAGTCCCGACGAAACTGCGGAAGACGCCGCCCGTAGGGAAGTTTACGAAGAACTGAACCTGCACGTGGATTCGTTGCATTATATCGGTAGTTCCACCAACCGCTACCTCTACGGCGGTATCGTATATTTTACGCTCGACCTGGGTTTTAGGTGCAAGGTTTCAAATTTTGCAAACATTGCTGTAGCTGACGATGTGGACGGGTATGTCTTCATGCCGCCCGCACGTGTGGATATGCAGCAGATATGCTTTCCTTCCATCCGCGAAATCGTGCAATTGTATATCAATCAGTAACGTTGCTACGAGGCTTTCTTTTCATATTGATAATGTCCGATGATTTTGTAGCTGAACAGGCAATCTTCAAGTACCTGTCCGCCACCTATATTGTGGACAATCATGTATCGCCGTCCGTCAGCTGATTTCCGGTTGACCACGATCCCAATGTGTGTCATTCCGCCGGATAATTCCCAACAGACGATATCGCCGGGTATGTAATCGACGGCATCCTGCGATTTCTTCTTTACCACGCCGTGCCTTGCGAAAAACGTCATCAGGTTCGGTATGCGCCTGTGGTCGATGTTCGTGTCCGTGCGTTTTAAATTCCATATTTTCGGATACTTGTCGAAGTGAGCGGCCATATCCGTGTGTACTTCTTTTTGCAGGTCGATACCAAGTTTCCGGTATGCCCTGATCACCACGTCAGTGCATACGCCACGGTCGGCAGGCACATCTCCGTTTGGGTAGCCGATGCGGTAATATGCCAGGTCGTACCGAACCTGCTGTTTGGTTAGTTCGAGCGCTGCACCGGAAAGTTGATCATAAAAATTTGTTTGCGCGGTAGCAAAGTCAATGGTTACCCAAAGCAGGAAAAGGATAATATTCCTCAACTTTTTCATACACCTTCAACATTATCACTAAAGTTTCCCAGTTTTCAACTATTTGAAAATTAAGGGATAAAAAATCAATGTCGTTTAGTTAAGGAATTGGGATTCAATGTCGTTTACTTAAGCTATAAAGTCTTGTAATTCATATAGAATTTTCTTGGTGGATGGAAATTTCTTTCCACATGCCTTCCTAGTCGGATTGGTTCCCTTGTCCTGTAAACCAAGTCGTCCAAGTGCTGTAAAGC
>JAVBSH010000022.1:0-9832 GCA_031547085.1 Bacteroidales bacterium | reverse complement strand
GCTTTACAGCACTTGGACGACTTGGTTTACAGGACAAGGGAACCAATCCGACTAGGAAGGCATGTGGAAAGAAATTTCCATCCACCAAGAAAATTCTATATGAATTACAAGACTTTATAGCTTAAGTAAACGACATTGAATTATCTTCTATAAATTGGTCAAGTGAGGTAAGATTATTTTTTTTTATCTTGTTCATATCCTGTTTTGATTTGTAATGCTTTATCTATTTCATTTTTTGGGGTTTTGTTTGTCTTTTTTTGAAATCCATTTGCTAAAACTACTAATTGACCATGGTCGAAAAAGCAAAAAATTCTAAAAATGTCACTGCCTTGTTGGATCCGTATTTCAAAAAGACCATCTGTATCTTCGATATGTTTGAGATATAGTTCTGGAACTATTGGAAGGAGCTCAATAACTTTAAATGTCCAAAAAATTTTATTCCTGACTTTTGGTCATTGACTTCTATAAAAATCTTGAAAATAATCTTTATAAAAGGAAATGGTTCGATATTTCTGACTCTTTTCCATCACGCAAATATACAAAAAGTTTCACTATAGTGAAACTTTTTGTATATTTTCCTCTGTTGCCCAATAGTAAGTATTATCGAGCAAATAATCGACGTTTTGATATTGTTACTCAGCGCTGACTTACTGCCTGCCCGTCCGGTTAGACGGGCGCCAATTATCAGTTATCAATTGTCAATTACGTATCAGACTTGGCTAATCTTTCCGGTTTTTAACCACCTTGCGCGAAACCAGCCAAAAGATGTACCGGAACAGCGCCAGTACAAAATAAATAACAATAGCCAGTACCAGCGCGGCAAACCACTGTGTGTACAGTTCCTTCCATTCGGTACCATAAGCAATAATGGCATAAACATTGACACCAATAGCCAGAAGCAGGCTTACCAAAACAAACCAGATTTCCCTCTTCTGCTGTTTTACAGTGAATTGTATATCTTTCATGATCAAGCGAAGTTAAGGTAAGGAATCTTGTACTGGTCGGGAAACTTGACGATGCATTGTTCTTCCATGGCTTGTATCCCCAGCAGGGCCAAAACAGATGAATAATAAGCCTCTTCTACAAGGTTTACGGCAGGTTTACCGGTAATCACCGAATGGCAGAAAGCTTCCACCAACTGTATGGACCCATCATTGTCGGCCCCTACAGACGATGCCCCTGATGTAGACGATACTTTGTCCATCACAAACTCACCCCGTTGTGCTATCGCAGTTTCGGGTACCCAGCTTGGCCCGGCGAACGACACATGATCGAAAATACCGTGTTCCACCTGATTGATCAACTGGAGAATGCCGGGTGCCGGTTTGGCTTCCTCAAAATAATACTTTCCTTTCTCCAGTTCCATCGTACCCTTATGCCCAAGTATCTGTTCCTCCAATCCGTTGAATTTGTTCGAAATAATAGATTCATAGTTCATATTCACCCCGTTGGGATAACGGTAGATGAGGCTCACGTTATCATATACTTCACGTCCATCCTTCCAATATACAATGTCACCCATACCCATCACCGTCTCGGGAATCATTTTCAGCGCCCAATTACCTACTTGCAACTGGTGGGTAGCCAACTCGGTCATCAGGCCGCCTGAATACTCCTTATACAAACGCCAATTGATTTTCCGTTCGAGCGAAGGATCAGGCAGCGGACGGCGCCAGTCGTTGTTGCGGAACCAATAGCAACGCATCCCGGTAATTTCGCCGATCATTCCCGAATGGATCATCTCGATGGCTCTGAGATATTTGACATCGTAGAGTCGTTGCTGGCCAATATACAGCACTTTACCCGATTCCTTGTAAGCCGTGTACATTGCCAGGCAATCATCAAGCGTTTTCGCCATCGACTTTTCGCAAAAGGTGTGTTTGCCGGCTTTCAATGCATCAATGGTAATATGCGCATGCTCATAAAGCGGGGTAGCGATGAGTACACCGTCAACCTCCGGTAATGCCAGAAGGTCGCGATAGTCGGTAAAAGTCTTGGCCTTGGGACACAACGCTGCGGCATCCTGCAAGTGTGGCGCATAATTATCACAAAGAGCTACAATATCCACCATTGTACTGGCCGATAGGTTGTTGATGTGGTACATTCCGCGCGAGCCGGTACCTATGATACCCAAACGCGCCCGCTCGCCTTTGATTTCGCCTTTTGCTTCTTTTGTACACGAATATAACCACGGGAAGGCGGAAATCAAACCTCCCATGATCCCTACGTCCTTGATAAATTCCCTACGTTTCATTTTTATCCTAATGTATGTTCTTTAATTTGGGCTTTGTAAAACGTGACAACAATAGAGACTACTTCTGTCATTATGTTGTTTCGTGTGCGCACACGGATAGAGTTTGTTATTTCGTGTGCGCACACGAAATGAAAACTGAAAATCAATTCGTCACATGTTTCTGTCACATTTTATTTCAGCCCGGGATTTTTAAACCACAAAAATATCAATAATTACATTTCCAAATACATTTTTAACACTTGAAATTGCTTTTTCGTCGGCAACCACTAATGCAGTTGATAAAACTTCAACTTCAACCGCATTGGACGATACTACCGAAACCAACTTCCGTTCCGATGTATATTTTCCCAAACGAGGATTGATGATATGTTCCGTATGTTGCAGGGTGTTACCCGAAGTAGAAAGCGACTGGTCGCATAATTCGTAGGATTTCAGTTGCCGCCCGGGATAAAACGGGTCTTCGACCCCAACACCCCAATAGTTTCCGTGCGGATGCGAACCGACAGCCAGTACCGAACTATTCCCAAAGTTAATCAATGCCTGCGTAACACCAACCTTTGATAATATGATCCGCATTTTTTCCAAAGCATATCCTTTGGCATATCCACCCAGGTCGAGAGAAATATCCTTTTCGGCAAAAGTAACTGTCCTGTGGCCTTCATCCAAAATAACCTTATTAAAATCATGCAAAGTAATATCAAAATAACCCAAAGTGTCATGATGATATTTTTTGATGTTTATCAAGATATCCCAAAGTTCATTATTCAATTCCACCGGATGCATGGCCGCTTCACGGTTGATACGTGAAATATCGCTCATGGAATCAAACCTGTTAAGCATCCGGTAAAGGCGTTCTGTTTCAGCAACTATCTGTTTCCAAACTTCTGATAACCCGAGTTCATCACCTATCATCACCACATCCAACCGCGTTCCCATGATGTTTGCCATAGAACCATGGAAGAGGTTTGACTTTTTATAATAATTGAAATAAGGCATACAATTGAATGATGAATGATGAGTGATAAATGATGAATTGTTGGCCTTCTATGCTTTTTATAAATAATTGATATTCAAATATCAATCACTTCCGGGCCCGTAACTCCATTGGTAAAATAGTATGATACACAAAACGGTTCACCGGAACATCCATTCCCACCTGTTCTGCCAATCGTACCACAGTGCCGTTCTGATACTGTATCTCGGAAGGACGTCCCTCCCACACGTCACGTGTCAGTGATGAGGTGGAATCGTATGGAAAGGAATCAATGTTGGCCATCGTTTTGTCCACATAATCAGCATCAATGTTGATATCGAACTTTCGGGCAAGGGTATATATTTCGGAAAAAATACGATGCATCATCTCGCGTGTTTCACCGATTTCGCGTAACTCGCCGTAGGTGGAACGGGTAATGGCCAACAATCCACTGACACAGATCCCTAGAAACTTCTCCCATAAGGCAACTTGTATATCATTGGCTACGATGGCATTAATACCGGCATTTTTAAATACTTCACGCAAAGCAAGTACCCGTTCGGTTTTCCGGTTATTATCTTCGCCAAACACAATGGTCGGCTCAATCCCGATATGGTTAACTACCCCGGGGCTTTCGATCATACTGATGATACGACACAAACCCGAAAGAACACAGCTTGGAGGAAGTATTTCTTTTAACTCGTCGCTTGCCGTAACACCATTCTGTAATGGTAGTACCATTGTCTGGTCACCTATAACGGGGAGTAATTGTCGGGCAATATCCTTCAACTGCCACGCTTTCACTGCAATGATCACCAGATCGGCCGTCCCGGATGCAGCGATATTCCTTGTAGCTTTTACAGGTTTCACTATAAAATCTCCTTTGATGCTCTTCACCGTGAGGCCGTTTTCCAACAGCGCATTGAGTTGAGTACCGCGTGCAATAAAAGTTACATCGTGGCCTGCCTGGGCCAGTCTCCCTCCAAAATAGCCGCCCACACCGCCTGTTCCTACTATGGTTATCTTCATTTTCAAATTTTATTATGATTTGGTTGGAATATCCAATCTTTACGAAAAAACATTGACCATATCAACCACCGGCCATGGTTTGGCATTCTTCCAATCCCCACGGGTAAAATCGGGAATATCCACAGCATTGCTCTTATTCAACACAGACCGTTCACTCAATTCGACGATGCATGACCATGTGGCCGCATCATATACATCCTGATCCAGAGGCAATCCATTACGCAGGCAATATATCAAACGCCAGTCCATGATGTAATCCATGCCGCCATGACCACCCACCGCTTTCGCTTTTTCGCCAATATATTTCGAAAGTGGATGCTCATATTTTTCCATGATTGCTTTAAATTCTTCCGGTTTCAGGAAATCGTGAGCATTGGGTTCCAAAGCAATTTTTTCGTCCGGATATTTGGTCGCATAGCCTTTGGTCCCACTAATTTTATGGATACGGTCGTAAGGACGGGGGCTGGTGGTATCGTGCTGAATCATAATGGTACGTCCGTTCAATGTACGAACTAACGTCGTGTTCATATCACCCAGCTTATAAGTGGCTTTGGCCTCGGGTGAATCTTTCCCGAAAGTATTCTCGGCATACCGGGTAAGTCCGTACTGGTTGGTAGACATGGAGGTAAGATAATCGAAACGGTCGCCGCGGTTAATGCCCATGATTTGTGCCACAGGCCCCAGACCATGTGTAGAATAAGGGTTCCCGGTATGTTTCTTGCTGTATTCGAGCCGCCACATCTTGTAATATCCGTTTTTGTTGTGTTTGGAAGACCTCAGATCGTGTATATAGGCGCATTCTCCATGATATATCTCTCCGAAAACATCATTACGAGCCATATTAAGTGTAGCCAGTTCGAAGAAATCATAACAACAGTTTTCCAACATCATGCAATGGCGTTGTGTTTTCTCGGCAGTATCTACCAACGCCCAACAATCCTTCACGGTAAGAGCAGCTGGTACTTCTATCACCACATGTTTCCCGTGTTCCATGGCATACAAAGCTATCGGGACATGCAGTTCCCACGGAGTCGCATTGTATATCAGGTCGATATCGTCTTGTTCGCACATTTTTTTCCAGTCTTCTTCAGCCGAATATACAACAGCTTCAGGACGTCCGGCATCTTTCAGATTTTTTTGGGCACTTGCAATACGTCCGGGCATAAGATCGCAGATAGCCACAATATTGGTACCTTCTATACGTGCCATTCTGTACACGGCACCACCACCGCGCCCAAGACCTACAATACCGATTCTGACTGTCGGAATCGGATCGCAACGGAATCCCATCATGGATTTTTCCTTTCTCGGACGGACAGTTGCTTTTTTGCTCTCGCTACTGTCTGCGCTTTGTCCCGCATATCCTGTCAAACTTGTAGCTCCTATGGCAAGACCTCCTAAAATTGATTTCTTGATGAAATCGCGACGATTATTGTATGTGCTCATAATTTATAAAGTGGTTTTATTGATGATTATTAATGATTATTGCTAGATATTTAGTCGCTTTAAAGAATTTTTAATTTCCTAAAAATAAAGAAAATTTAGATGTCATACTACAACTTCACCTTTTGTTCCTTCTGGTTTCGCGAAATGGTGAATGTAATTTTTTCAATATCTTCCTCTTTACAGACTTTCTTTAAATCGCTGATGTCAGCTATTTTCGTCCCGTTGACTGCCAATATCACATCGTTGGGCCGGAATATCTTATGAAGTTTGTCTTCGTCGGGAACCGCTACCACCCAGACACCGGATATTTCGCTCAGGCCGGCAGCCGACCGGTCACCCATGGTAGTGACATTCCGTAACTTCATGCCCATAAATTGCTGCAAGCGATCACTGCTCCCGGATATCTCCAAAAGTTCCGGCAACGGCACCTTCTTCGCTAACGCTTTCAGGTTGGGCGATACTACGCCAAAGTTGTCCATATCGAAATTCTTGAAACCAATGGTTAACGCCACTGATGATTCTTTCACACGATAATCGCCCATTAAGGGATTCACGAACTCTGCCGGCCCATATACCGAATGTTGATCAGTGCCATTGCCTTGGGCTTTCAGCAACGACTCCTCATTTGGAAAAACATTATAATCCGCTTCTTTGCCCCAAAATTTAACTTGTATCGGGAAATACGGCGCTGTAACAATGTTGTGCTTGAATACATCACCACTATTGGCAAACCACACATGCGGATGGAACGAATTGTTCACCATAATATTGTTCTCCACCGTGCGGTAAAAGCCCTCACGCAGTTTAAGTCCGCCATTCAGACACAAGTTATTGTAAATATGGTAGTTGCTTGAACCATCATCCAAGTCGATATCCCAACCGTGGTCGCAACGGAAACGGTTGTTACGAATATACGTGGTTTTAACGGCATCGAGCAGAATGAGGTCAGGATAAGCAGCTACGCGATTGTTCATGCTATCGCGGCGTGGGTGCCAGTAACGATCGCGTCCCCAGGAATTGAACGAACCGTGGTCGCCCGTTTCGAGGACAGTGTTAAACACATCGTTGTATTCGATGATATGTCCGCCCCATGTTCCTTCGCTAATGTTGATACCTGCGCGTGGTGTATCGTAAATAGTATTGTGGCTAATAGTGATGCTTTGCGACATGGAAACCTGCACACCAGCAATTTGCTTCTCCACACGCCCGAGATCGTGCATCAGGTTGTCATACACAAGGCATTCCGCCGGATAATTATTTGTTTTGGGACCAGGTGTTAAATCCAAATCTTGGGTCGGTGTAAATTCATTGTATTCAAACGATGGCGAACGGACAGCGGCCGGATCTCCAACAAAACAAACACCGCTTGCTCCCACCCCGGCAATATGACAGCCTGAGACTTCATTGCGGCGATTGTAGTTGCTGAAAAATACCGCGTTACCTCCTACCTGATTGAAAAAGCAATTCCGCACCGCACAGTGCTCAGCACCTTCCATCAACACGGCGCCCGAACGATAAATCGCCCAGTCACTACGCAACAACGGTTCGCGTGTTTCCATAAAAGTACGGAGCGTATGCGCTAATTCCACACCTTCAATGGAAATGTTCCTGACAGGCTGCTGTTCACTGCCTTTGAAAACAAAAAGCTCCTTTAATTGTGGTATTTCAATACGGGCAGTTACCAAATCAATTCCTTCGGGCGGATAAAAATAAAGTGTTCGCGTTGGCTGATCGAAAAACCACTCACCGGGAGCGTCCAGTTCTTCGAAGATGTTTTCCACAAAACGAAACCTGTCGTGCATTCCCATCAAGCGATTATTCTGGTAACCACCTTCCAATGATAACTCATTCTGCTCATTCTTACCTGTGATCAACCAATGGTAACCACCCCATTCATGTTTGTGCAGGGCATGTACGTATCCTCCGGCAGGATTTGTCCATTTCGACACACGTTCGGGAGCAAGGGCATCGGCAGCAGTACCGCTATAGTGCGATGCCAACGGATTAAAGTCCGGATACCGCGCCATTGTTTGCAATTGTCCGTTAACAAAAAGCTGGTCGAACACCACATCCTGCGCCACTTTTGCCTGCATCATGCTGTCGCGCCAAGGCTGCCATTGCAAACCTTCGAGAAGAAAACCTCCGCTCACGATGACCTTTTCGTTGGGATAAGCCGTGATATGCAACGGAGCACGTTCTTTACGCGAATCATCCCGGGTAAAAACAACCGGTTCCGATAAATAATAAACTCCTTGCCGGAGATAAACGGTTACAGTGCCTTTGGACTCCCGTGCCGCCTCCTGCGCTTTGCTGATGGTGGCAAAAGGCTGTTCCTCAGTGCCGGGATTATTGTCGCTACCCGAAGGCGAGACATAATAGGTATGTTCCTTGTTGCATGAAATAAGAAGGAAGCAAATGAGGGTGATCGAGAATAATTTTTTCATGGTAGCAAAGTTAAAGAATTGATGTTTAAATCCGGCATTTAGGAATCTGTTTTAAGCTCTTTTTGACATTAAATTATTGATGACAAAACTATTTAAAACACTATGAGTGTTGGATGAAAACACAATACGTTTTTTAGTCGTTTATCACTATCAATTATTGTTAAACACTTCTTTTACGGCATCTAAGTAAGCTGTCCCTGTTTTTATATCGGGTTCCAGGTAACTACCTTCGGTCCATTCGTTCCAGCAATTGATATTCATGATCCGCGGCCCGTTGGGTTCGGCCAATAGCTTGTCTTTGGTCATCTGCAATGCTGTTTTGAAATTTTCCGGAGTATTGTTGCCAATCGTGTTGGTGTAAGGATAACCGTAACCACTACCACTCCATTCCTTGTCCTGGTTGGTTCGCGGACTGGGATCCCAACCCATGGTGACATTCGGATAGTAAGGAACGCCATATTCTTCTTTTACGTTGTCCCAGTGCTTCATATAACTGTCCTTAACCTGGTTGTAGTCGGTTTGTTGCTGCGGAAGCCCAACATGATGTACCCACACGTATGATGTGGCCGAATCGAACTCGAGTTGTTCCAGCAAATCCTTGTTG
This sequence comes from Bacteroidales bacterium, assembly GCA_031547085.1. Classification (GTDB taxonomy): domain Bacteria; phylum Bacteroidota; class Bacteroidia; order Bacteroidales; family UBA4181; genus JAIRLS01. The sequence goes on along the minus strand of JAVBSH010000022.1, from coordinate 1,082 downwards.
TTGGTAGGCGCATCCTGTCCCGGCAGGATAGCAGCGCTCCACGCCACTAAGTTCCAATGCACACCTTTTAATCCGGCCTTGATGACTTTTTCGTCCAGTTTTTCCATTTCCTGACGGGTTGCTTCCAAAGAGCCGAAGCTGTTGATGAAGTTTTGAATATCATAAATGGAAAAATAAGCTTTACCATCAATTAGCCAATAGTTTGGCTTGGTGAAGTATTGACGGACCAAGTTGTCGCCTATGCGGTCGAACATTTCGGAAGTAACCTTTCCGGAATATAAATAATCGTGCTTATCCCCTGCCGTATATGGATATAGTTCCATCCAATCGTGGTTAGCCCACATGAGCGCAAATTTTATCGAATCGGTATTGCGAGCTTTCAGGAGACCTTCGTCCAAGCAGCGGTTCAGGAAAGGTTTACCAAGATAAGTATACCAGTCGAAAATAAACACATCGATACCGTGGGTGGCTGCAGCGCGTATTTTTTGTTCCATTACACGGGGATTCTTTTCATCGGCGTAGCCCCAGGCTGGTACTTTAGGCTGATCGTGTCCCTCAAAACGCGGCTTGGCCTGCTTTACCAATTCCCATTCCGACCAGTTATCAAAATGCTGGCGGCTGATCCGCAGGTCGGTAGTATCCCGGGTATGATAATTTGGGAAATAGTAACAAGCTACTGTGATTTTATCAGCAGTTTGCTCATTCCGGTTTTTACAGGAGGCAACAAAAAACAGGATAATGATACAAAAAACAGTGATTTTTTCCATGATATAAAGATATAATTTATGCCGTTTACTTACCATTAAGTGGAAGTTACAAATATCAGAAAAATATTCAAAATAGCAGTCATATTTTAAGCTGGTTTGCTGTAAGTAAGTAGCAATTGCCGGATAATAAAAGAACATTGGTAATGTTTTTTAATTTTGCCAAAAGTTTTTGTTGTTTTATACCGCACGCTGTCAAGTTTTGTGCATTTTGATAAAAAGTAGGCACCTTTGCAGGAGTCTAACCCAATAAAGCATGCCTACCGATTTGAACCTCTCGCAAGAAGAAATTCAGCAGCTAAAGTACGAAAGATATGA
>JAVBSH010000230.1:0-9410 GCA_031547085.1 Bacteroidales bacterium | reverse complement strand
GTGGACATAAGTGGTGCTTTTGAAAATTACTTGTTTTTTGATTCTAACTCTTTCAAAAATAGTAATTTATATTCAAAAAACACCACTTTTTCCTATTTTTTATCCCTTATTTTCAATTAGTTAAAAACTGGGAAACTTTAGTTACTTATTGATTAAAATTTGAAATTTGATTAAATTAAACTGTTATTTTGTTTTCTATATTAATGGCTGCAAAAATTCAACTTGCTCTGCCGGATGGGCCATACAAAATCCGGAAAGGCGGAAATAACTGCCCGGGTAAACTGTAACAACCTATGGTTATTAAAAAATGATGGCATGTCGATATTTCATAAAATAATTAAAATATGGCGCTCCATAGAAACATTAATTTCAGCTGGCAATGTAAAACAAACCCAAAAGTATATATATATATTATTATTATCAATCGTTTAATGTCAATCATTAAATAATATTTACCTAATATATCGTTGCAAAAATACAACAATAAATGGAAAATGAAAATAATTTTGTGAAAAATAGACTTTATATAAATTAACTGAAAAAGATGTCTCCACGCGTAAACTCGTACCTCCTTTACTTGGTCGACATGACGGTATCGCACGATGTAAAGGGGGGGAGGGATAAGGGTTTTAGGCAGCAAAGCTGCCTAAAACCCTTATCCCTCCAAATATTTAACGCATTGCCGTCATGTCGACCGGAGTTTGCGCAGCATACGGAGTGGAGACATCTTTTTGACCCACCATACGGTAAACTCATTGAATTCTATTTTATATAAGGTCTAATGTAATATTGTTGAATTATTGCATGATTTTTACAGCATCACAGTCGTTAAACATATTATTAACCAGGCAGGATGATGGATGATTCTTGAAGTTATGGAATGCCGACAGCTGAAATGCCTGTTTTTTAATAATTTAAAGCGCCTTCACCCTCTCCCTCGCGTAAAGGCAATGCCAGGGAATCGACAGGAATGTTCTGGCACTTGAAACCCTCTGTTTCATTAGCCATCCGGATGCGATTACTGCGATCGTTAGAAGAATAAGCCGGCAATACTAATATTACGTCCCGGCCAATATCTTTTTGGAACTCCTTCAACTCGAACAAATCCTCCAAATAACAGGAATTGCACATATTGGGTGTATACCGGTAAACAAGTATGGCACAGGTATCATTGTGTAACCTTTGCGCATAATTTTCGTGCGCGTAATATACCTCCGACATGGACTTTACATGGTCAAACAGGGTGTTTTGTAATGACTCCGCCGGTTGCGCTACTACATGCGGTTTGAACATTACCCACAAGCCCCAGCCAATAACTGCCGCGCTAAGCACTGCTATCATCATCCATAATCGGTTATTCTGCATCCTTGTATTCGTAATAAAATATGACGGGATTAGATTCTTCGTCTAATTTCATCAATTGATCTACTTTATCCAAACCTGGAACAACTTCGTTTTTCTTCACAAGTTGCTGGAATTCTGGAAGCCAGTATTCATCCGGAACTTCATAAGCGCCATGAGCATCAGAAAACACAAACGTAGTTATAAATTCATCTTTCTTATAAAGAAAATCATTATCAAAGCTCTGAACCAGTTCTGTCGATTTATTCCTTTTGTTAAACAAAACCGGACAAATGCTCATTTCGTACCAATAATAAAAAAATATAAAATGATCGTTCTCTATAAAACTATGTACATCAGAAACTCTCGCCCTTTTATGGATGGCACGATGTATTTGTAACATATCGCCCTGCAAATTCTCAACATCTTGACTTGTCATCATATCTTTACTTTTTAACTCTATGTATGGTAAAGGTTCTTCGCCCACAGAGACAATGTAATTCATGAATAGTTGGGTATAACGCGGAGGACTGTTCAAACGCGACATAAAAAAATTATGCCCTGTAAAAAAAGATTCATTCCATCCCTTATTGTACGATCTTGGTATGGACTGTTTGATTATTTTTCCATTTTTAGGATCAATCTCAAACAACAAGTAATCGATTTTGTTGGGCGTCCACCCAGTGGCATCCGCATACAAACGTCCTTTATAATATTGTATGAATGAAATGTTTGCACTTCTGATCATTGCTGTAATCGTATTGATATAAGTACCGTCAAATTGATATTTATGGACACGATTACTCCGATCGAGAAGGTAAATAAAACGGTTTTCTATATCCAGGGTAAAATCAGTAGGTTGGATATATTCTCCGGGGCCTTTTCCTAACCCACCTATTTTTCGTATAAAATGACCTTCCATGTCAAATACAAATAAACTTTTTGCAATGTTTTGATCAAGCACATAGATATAGCCATCAAAAACCTGAAGTTCATCAATTCTGCCGATGAAACAATCATTACTTGTTTCAAGGATAATAGTTTTTACATTTTTAAAAATGTAAGAAAAAGGGATGGTTGTTTTTTTCCTTTTTGCATCAAGATTGATCACATAATGCTCACCTTTTAAAGGCAATTCCGTTTGCTGAGCAGGACACAAAAAAAAGAAAAATATAAAACAAAACCCCAAAACGCTACTTTTCATTTGGAAAATGCTGATTATTATATGCTAATACCTGACTTCATTAATCTGTAAGGCAAAGACAAGAATGTCATTTACTTAAGCATCTCCATGCATGTCAAAGAAGATGTCTTCCCTTTTGCACAAGTAAAATCCGCACAAACCGGTCGCTTTCCTAATAGCCGGTTGAACTCACAAGTCGCCGCGACAAATTGCTAATAATAAGCAATTTTCGCGAACAGACGAAAATGAGTTCATTAGAAGTATCATGTTGACCAAGCACAAAGTATGAGTTTTGCATGGAAACCACTTTTAAGTAAATGACATTGAAATAGAGTCTATATATCCTGTACCACTAGATCACCCACATTTATGAGTAGTTAATGTACCAGATGGTGTGCCTCAGTTATCATTTTCATCTATGGCATGTGTCACAACTCCGGTTTTACAATCTTTTTCATCCCCAGCAGGACAAGTAAGTGTAAGTTCGACTTGTGTAAAATGTTGCTTTCCATCCTTGCCTTTATAACCTCCTGAATAATGTGCTGAAGCATTTTGCTTGCATCCTTTGACTTCTTCTTCAGAAGTAGTGACACCTCCATCTTCGCCACCGGCATTTGTGGTGGTGGTGCTGGTGCTGTCAGCACTAGTACTACCACCACCCACAACCATTGAGTTCAAATTCTTGTTACCTCTGATCCCGTGTCCGGTCAAGGCATCCCCTAATGACAAGCCGATGATGGCCGTTGCTATTATTAAACCTATTGTTATATGCGATTTCATGATCTTCTATTCTTTTTTGTTTTAAATTTTAACTTGTTGATTTTATTTCCCCGCCGTTTGATAGCATGTCTGCAAAAATTTGCGAGACCGGCGGGAGATTATTTATCTTCTACTACGCTTTGCGCTTTTTTACCTCGCCATTGGCATCAACCGCAGGCGAGGAAACCCAACTGCCCGGGTAAACTGTAACAACCGATGGTAACTAAAAAATGATTGCATGTCCATTCCTCAAAATAGATTCAATAAATTCATCATAGAAACAAGAATTCATCACATGAATGTCAAACAATATCAACTATATATATATATATATAGTTTGGAATATCAACTAATTAACATTTTTTATTGAAAATATTTAATTGATATATCGCAACAAATATACAACAATAAATGGAAAGCGCAAATAATTTTGTAAAAAACATAAAATTGTTTAGTTATTGCTTGATTTTTGTAGTGTTGTATCTATTGAATATGCTATCAATCAGACCGGTGCTAAATAAAATATTGTTGAACAGCCGCCATGATGGATGAAATAGTTGAAAATAGAAAGGTTAAAGTTGAAAATGAATATCAACAAACCTGTACTCAAAGCTGCGGAGTATCGTCAAGGCTGCTTGATGTGACATAACGGCAGTGAAAAGTATCGTCAAGCCCGCTTGATCTGACATAACGGCAGTGAGTAGTATTTTCAGAGCCATCTGATATGTTTCGGCGGATGATCGAAGCAACATCAAACAAAATAAACATAGTATCCATTTTTAAAAACGCTTGAACATGATCACAAACCCAGTAGATTTTGCATCATTCCGCAACGACGAGCTTGTGTCGTTTGCCGAAGAAACGGTTATCCAGATCAGCGCGGCGCCCGAAGTCGCCTCCGGACTCGAACACCTGGCCCCTGCGTTCGAGACGGCTGTAAAGAACATGCGTTCGTGCCTCAATGTGCTGACAGGGTGCCCCGAAGTGGCCGAAGTGAGGGAAAGCGACAGCCTCCGCGACAAGAAGTATGCTTCGTTCGTGTCGCTGGTACGCGCCATGTCTGTCGACGACGACGAGGAGATTGCACAGGCGGCGCAGCAGGTACTGGACATCATCAGTAAGATACCCAACCCCACGCGGTTAGGCGACAATACCGAGACGTCGAAAATCAACACCCTGGTAGAGAATCTGCTACCCTTTGCCGGGCAGATCGAACGCATCGGCGCCACAGCCCGTTTCCAGGGAATGAACCAGGCCAACAAAGACTTTGCCCGCATGCAGGATACACGTTATACAGCCGAATCGGCCAAAGCGTCGGGCAATATGAAATCGGCCATCGTGCAATGGAAGCCGGTGTATAAGAGCGTCGTGAAACGTGTCAATGCATTGATCGAAGTGTATGGCGAAACACCTTACAAGCAGTTTGCAGATGCACACAACCAGGCGATAACACACTACAAGAACATCATTAAACAACGCAAAGGGAAAAAATAAGATAGTAAGACATGTAAGATAGTAAGACCGTAAGATTAAGTTCGTACTTTTTTCTTACGGTCTTACGCGTCTTACTATCTTACAGTCTGTCTTTTGTTTTCCTTTCGTCAAAAACATTTACCGATTCATACAAAAAAACATTACCTTTACACCGTTTCTTATTAAGGAGGACATATGAATTACAGAAGGGATAGTTTTTGGTATGATGATGAGGTTCTTAACTCCGTCAATCGATACGAAGAAATGTTGAAAAACCACACCCGTTGTTTTTTCGATGTTCATGAGTTTGAGGATATTATCGACTACTATTTGGATACTGAAAATTTCCAACAGGCATCCATGGTTGCCGATTATGCTGTCCATATTTATCCGGCAGCTTCGTCTATCCAGCTCCGTAAAGCTGAAATATTGATTGACAACAGTCAGCCTGTCAAAGCGCTCAATGTTTTAAATAATCTGGAGCACCTGGAATCGGGCGAATACGGTGTATATCTCCTGAAAGGTGCAGCGCTCAACATGCTGGGTAAGCCAAAAGAAGCACAAAGGCAGTTTGAAAAAGCCATATCGTTGGCCGACGAAAATAAAGCCGAAGTACTTTACAACATTGGTATTTCTTTCGAACGTATCAACCAATACCGGGTGGCCTTGAAATACTTCATGAAAGTGTATACCATGGAACCCGACAATTATTTCGTATTCTACGACCTTGCTTATTGCTACGAACGGCTTGAAGAATTAGATAAGAGTATCGAATTTTATCAGCGTTACTTGGACGAAGATCCTTTTTCGGAACATGTGTGGTACAATCTGGGCATCGTATACAATAAGAAAGATGAAAACGAAAAAGCATTGGAAGCCTATGATTTTGCCACTGCCATCAACGAAAATTATTCGTCGGCGTACTTCAACAAGGCCAACACACTCACTTTGCTCGACAAGCAACGCGAAGCCATCACCACCTATGAAGAGTTCCTAGAAATAGAACCTGACAATGCCGCTGCATTATGCTATATAGGAGAATGTTATGAGCGACTCGAAGAACTCAAGCTTGCCAAGGCATATTACATGAAATCGTTGATGTTCGACGATAAGTTTGCCGATTCATGGTTCGGGTTGGGTGTTGTAAAGTCACAATTAGGTAATCATGAGGAAGGGATCAAGGATATACTCCGGGCAATCAATCTCGACAAAGACAATACCGAATACCTCTTTGCTTTAGCGTCGACACTTGCCAACATGCAGAAATACGACAAGGCGGTGGATGTATTCAAAAAGTTGGTACACCTGATCACGAGCGACATCGTCATGTGGGACTGTTTTGCACAGGTATATGCCCGTCAGGGGCGTTTCTCGGATTCACAAAAGATCATCACCGAAGCGCTTCACTTCAACCCCGACTCAGCTATGTTGCGTTACCGGCTGGCAGCTTATTACCTGCTGAATGACGAACGTCTGCAAGGGTTAACAATCCTGAAAGAAACCTTAAGTGCACATCCCAACGATAGCGAGTGTTTCTTCGAAGTATTTGAGACAGACGAAAGTGATAATGAAGTAATGGCGCTGGTTCATCAATATTGTAAAAAATAGAAACCAGGCTTTCCCCAACACATCCCAATGAATATTAAATTACCATTTCTACCCGAACGGACGGAAAAACTCCGCGAAACAGGCCTTACCATGATGATGGACAAAGGCTTGAGTATTCGTGAAGCAGAATGTTTCATCGAATCGGCAGGTGATTTTACCGACCTGATTAAGATAGCCTTTGGCACGGGAATTTTTGCCAAAAATATCGACGCGAAAATCAAGTTGTACAAAGAAGCCGGTATCCGCGTGCATTTCGGGGGCACTTTGTTCGAAGCCTTTATTGTCCGCAACCATTTCGAAGAGTTCCGCAAGTTTCTCGACAAACATGGGATGGATACCGTGGAAGTATCGGACGGATCAATGACCATCCCACACGAAAAGAAACTGGAATATATACACACCCTTTCGCAACAAGCCACTGTGTTATCCGAGGTAGGTTCGAAAATGCAGGGAGTCGTTATCACACCTGAAGCGTGGGTCAACGATATGAAAAGCGAGTTGGAAGCCGGTGCGTGGAAAGTAATTGCTGAAGCCCGCGAAAGCGGAACCATTGGGATATACCACGCAGATGGCTCGGCCGACAAGGAGTTGATCGCCAAACTCGATCAAGAGATAGGCCATGACAATATCCTGTGGGAAGCTCCCAACAAAAACCAGCAAGTATGGTTCATCAAGCAGTTTGGTACGAATGTCAACTTGGGAAATGTGGCTACCGGTGAGGTTATTGCGTTGGAATCCCTTCGTTTAGGGCTTCGCGGGGATACATTTTTTGAATTCCTCCCCGACGAATTGCAACACCTGAAACAAATATAAATAGTTACGGGTTATAAGTTACGAGTTACAGGAGGGATTAAATCTGCCCACTTATAACTTGTAACCCGTAACTTGTAACTAAATATCATGGAAAAGCCAAAGAGAACATTTAAAAATTACCTTCTTTTATATACAAAAGGTTTAGGAATGGGGGCTGCGGATATTGTCCCCGGGGTTTCGGGAGGAACCATCGCATTCATTACCGGCATTTATGAGGAATTGATTAATTCGCTCCGGTCATTTACGCCGAAAAACTTCAAGTTGCTTTTCTCGGAAGGATTCAAATCATTTTGGGATGCTATCAATGGCAGTTTTCTGGTAGCTGTGGTGTTGGGGATTGGTACCAGTTTGGTTTCCTTGGCCAAGGGCGTACTGTATATGCTGAACAACCAACCGATTGTTACCTGGTCGTTCTTCTTCGGGTTGATCCTGATATCCACCGTTTCCGTACTGAAAACAATTCGTAAGGCTACTATGCCTGTATTTATCGGATTTGGTGCAGGAGCGGTTGTCGCATACTTAGTTACCGTCTCGTCCGTAGCGCAAACACCCAACGATCTCTGGTTCATTTTCGTCTGTGGGGCAATAGCCATTTGTGCGATGATCCTGCCGGGAATTTCGGGTAGTTTTATCCTCCTGCTGATGGGTAAATACGAATATATACTGAACTCACTCAATAATTTTAAAATCAGCGTACTGGCTGTGTTTGCCGGTGGCGCTGTTATCGGATTGCTCTCGTTCTCGCATTTCCTGTCGTGGTTACTTCGGAAATTCCATGATGTTACAGTCGGCTTGCTGGCCGGGTTCATGTTTGGTTCGCTGAACAAGGTCTGGCCGTGGAAAGTACAAATCGACACCGCTACCAACAACTTATGGCCCTGGAGTATGGAAAAATTCAACGACCATAGTTTAGACCTGGTTGAAAAGAATCTTTTTCCTGCTGCTTTTCAGCAACAAACAGGTGTCGACGCCCAATTCATCTGGGGTGTCGTTTCTGCAGCACTGGCTATTGCCATCTACATGGGAATTGAAGCCATTGGTAAAAGAATTGAAGCAAGGAAATAAATGCTCGAAATTTGTGCTATCGCCTCCGGAAGCAACGGAAATTGCTATTATATTGGCAATTCTACTGATGCTGTATTGATCGATGTTGGTGTCAGTTGCCGGCAGGTGATGATGCGTATGGCTGCCAAAGGTTTGGACACAGCGAAAATAAAGGCTGTTTTCATATCACATGAGCATGTTGACCATTACTGCGGGATCAGGGTACTCAACAAAAAGTTAGGCATTCCCGTATACATGACTTTAAAGACTTCCAACCATCTCAAAGCCGATCAACGCCCCGCAAATATACAAACCTTTGTGCCCGGTGAAACGATCAACATTGGTAGTTTTGCTATCCATAGCTTTTTGAAAAACCACGATGCCATAGAACCATGTAGTTTCAGGGTCGAGCATGCGGATATCAGTGTGGGTGTTTTCACAGACATAGGCACATCGTGCAATCATGTGATGCATCACATGGCACTATGCCATGCTCTTTTTCTGGAGACCAACTACGATGAAGAAATGCTTTGGACGGGAGATTACCCGTATTACCTCAAAACGAGAATTGCATCAGACTACGGACACCTGTCCAACCACCAAGCGATGGAACTTCTCCGGCAACACCACCATCCGGCGTTACAGGTAGTACTGTTGTCGCACCTATCTGCCGAAAATAATCACCCGGAAATTGCAATATCGGCTTTTGATGAGTTGAGAACCCGTTTCAGGATTGAAGTTACCGATCGGCATGCTGCAAGTGATGTTTTTATGGTGAAGAACGAAAAATAGACTAACATACCAGATTTTGGATCTTGAACTTTATGAAAAAGTCAAGACTGTACAATTTTGTCAAATTTTACATCAAAAATCAACCAAATCGACACGTTTTTTTCATGAAATCAGCATCAAGAGTTCGATTTTTGAATTCGAAATCCGGAAAAATCGAATTGGTCAATTTTTCAAGTGCACGGATTTTCCTGACTTTGATGGTTTAAGCGCATTCGTTCTCCATCCCATCCTTGATATATAGCGAGTTACGGTGGTGTAAAACAAAAGTTGTTTTGTAGTGCCCCGATGATAAATCTCTTGAAATTCTTGCAGTTGGATATAAAAAAAGCCGATCTTTGCAGCATGTTTGTCAGGATGAAAAAACAGCCAGGCGGCAAGATCAAAATCCAGATAGTGG